>JBAVTM010000514.1:0-1621 GCA_049696195.1 Desulfuromonadaceae bacterium
GACGAGTTCCAGGGCCGGGATGAGGATGGTGGTCAGGAACACAAGCAGCGAAATGAACTGCATCTCCTGGTCCCAGAGGGAACGCACGGCGCCGAGCAGGTTGATCGCGCTGCGCACCCCCTGGACCTCGATCGCGAAGAGGGGAAATACGTTGGCAATCACGAACAGCACGGCGGCGGCCAGGGTATAGGCGAGCGTTCGTTCAATGCTGTCGGTGGCGTTTCGGTACAGTACCGCGCCGCAACGTCTGCAGCTGGCTGTGCACCCCGGCTTGAGCAGTATCTCCCGCTGGAGCAGGTCGCAGTCATGGCAGACTATGAATTGTGCGGGATGATGATCCATCCTGAAAACCGCTCCTCATGGTGAAGTATCTTGGAAACTGCGGGGCGGCCCGCTGTTTCCGGACCCTGCCGTGTTATTGTACCAGAAGGGATGAACATTTTCAAAAAATGACACGGAGGAAGTCACATTTTACTCCGGAATCCGGATTCCGCCCTCCTTGCACAACAACTCGCCTTGGTACCACATGGCACGTTTTGCTGCCTCTTGTTTCTTCACGATGCCGCTGGCGAACATGGACATTCCATGAATTACACTCAGTCAGGAGCTGTGCGGATCCCCCAGCAGCAGGCGGTTTTTCGGAGTAATATCTCCCGGGATCTGCTGCGTGATGACGCGATAGCCCATCTCGCGCAGACGGCCGGCCCTGAGCACATCCTGGGCCAGCGGTCCGTCCAGCCATCCCTGCAGGCCGCCCGGGTCGCCCGCAGCCAGATCGTGGCAGCAGGGGAGCACCGCCACCCGCGCCCGGACCGCGATGGCCCGTTCCAGGACCAGATCGGTCAGCGCGCCACAGGCGTGGACCGATACGACCAGGTCGCCCTGCAGCAGTTCCACCCGTTCCAGATCCTTCTCCACGAACTCCACCCTGCCTGCCAGGCGCGGCCAGCTCTCCGTCAGACAGGCCGCGAGTTTGGCTGCCTGTTCCGGGATGCACCGATCAACGGCCAAAGCCCGGGATGAGCTGTCGTCCAGCAGCAGCAGAATATGCGCCAGCAGCCCGTGCCCGCAGGCCAGGTCTACCACCCTTCCCCCCCGGAAACGGCGCCGCACCCGCCGTGCCACCTCCCACGCCTCGTATAGCTCCTTGCGGGGAAGGCAACCGGCCCGGCAGACGCTCCGGGCCAGCCGGTCGAAGAGAGTCTCGCCGGGGAACTGGGGGAGGAGCCGGTCGGTGAGCCTGTTGCGCGATGAACGATCCATGGCTTTTTCCTTGCGTAGCAGAGCAGATGGTGCAGCGTGGAGGGACTGTATTCGGAGCAAACGGAGCGGCGATCCCGCCGGTGTTATGCGCCTGCAGCCGCTTCCAGGGCCCGCGCCAGCTGATCCGGGCATGACGTATCCCCCTGGCAGGCGATACCCTTCAGGCGCCTCACCGCTTCCGCTACCGGCATCCCTTTGACCAATGCGGCCACCGCCCGGGTATTGCCGGCGCAGCCGTCGATGAAAGCAGCGCTCACGATAATGCCGGCATCGATCTCGATATCGATCCGCGTGGCGCAGGAACCTGCCGTGTCATAACTGAATCTCATCGCTGTACTCCTCCCGTCGGGATCACCAC
>JBAVTM010000515.1:0-8715 GCA_049696195.1 Desulfuromonadaceae bacterium
GAGACGCAGAGGATGCGGAGAAAACCAAGATCAAAAGCTTAAATACTGTGCGGTTATATCATTTCTCTTGTTTAACGCCTCTGCGTGAGGCCGGTTTTCCTTTCATTTTGATCTCATGAAGTAAAAGACTCAAATTTAAACACCTATATACCCGCCGCGATGACTGCAAGCAGCTCCTGGGGAGTGTGTGCAAGGGCATCAGCCCCGTCCAACTCTTCCCTGTTTCCATACCCCCATGTACATCCGATGGAGGCGATGTCGGCCTGTTGGCCTGCCAATATATCGTTGATGCTGTCGCCAACCATCACGCATTCGTTCAGGGAAACTCCCAGCCTGTCGGCTACGTTCAGCAGGGGGAGGGGGGACGGCTTTCTTTCCCGGTACGTATCACCGCCTGTTACGCTTGCAAACAGGTCGCGGATTCCGAGATTCTCCAGCAGGAGCGCACTCAGAGCCTCATTCTTATTCGAAATGACCGCCATCCGGATGTCGCGAGCGGCAAGCTCATGGAGTATTTCCCGTATTCCGGGGAATAGCCGGCTTTTGTCGGCAATATGCTGCCGGTTGAACTCCAGAAACAGTTCAAGAGCGCGGTCCACGTCGGCTTCCGAGGCGTCAGGCAGGACCTGCTGTACAAGGTGCCGCGCGCCTTTGCCGACTTTCCGGCGCACAGCAGCAGCTGTCAGCGGCGGGTGAGAAAAGGCATTTCTGATATGATTGACGGCATCGGTCAGATCCTCCAGGGAGTCGACCAGGGTGCCGTCAAGGTCAAAGAGAGCAGCCCGGATGATCATTCGGGCTGCTTTTTCTGGGGTGCGTCGGCTTTGGGAAGAATGATCACGGGCGTTTTAGCGGCACGGTAGAGGAGGAACGTTTTACCCAGAATCTGGGCAACCTCGGCCTGGCAGGCTTCGGCCAGGGTCTCTGACGCTTCATGTTTATCCAGCATGCAGCTCTCAAGGAGCTTTACCTTGATCAATTCGTGATGGTCCAGTGAAACGTTCGCTTCGGCAATCAGAGCGGCTTCGATCTCTTTTTTTCCGATCTGGATGAGTGGTTTCAGCTTGTGGCCGAGGGCCCGCAGGTGTCGTTTCTGTTTTCCGGTCAACATAATTTCGTAAGCTCCTGATGGTGCAAGGTATAATCTGTTCAAAGCTATATCATAACGGACGCGCCGCTGGCAAACCACAATTCGACGATTCAGGCTTTAACCCCTCCCCGCTCCCCTTATCAGGGGAGAGCCTATAAATCTCCCCCCTGATAAGGGTGGATTGAGGGGGGTTGGTTTTGACACTATTGAAGAAGCCGCTCCAATCCGGCAGCCGTGGAAACAGCGGGGTAACAGGTGCCCGACACGCACAGAGAAAGTGAGGGAGGACCCGGTTGGTTTCCTCGCCTGACGATCAGGTTTCTGATTGAACAATGGTGCAGAGCCGTGTTGAGTGCATATGCTTCAGAGGTGCCGGTTTCCCCGGTGAACGTGGCTATTGCCGGTTCAGACTCCAGGAGGGTGAGTACCTGCAAGGCTCCCAGATGATTCAGCGGGTTGTCCCGAATCTCGCCCAAAATCCCGGCCAGAGCTTTACCGGCGGCTTCAAGCAGTTCCGGTCTGTCGTCGATCCACGCCAGCCGATACAGCAGACGGGCGGATCGGGCGAGTGCCGATGGTGTCACGCCGTCATGGTCGGATGATACCCGGGCCGGCATCTGTTCTGCGTCGTGGCCGGTCAGGGTGAATTCTCCGGTGTCGTGGTCCCGGAAGAGGTGCATCAAGTCGTCCGCAAGCGTGCGCGCCTCGTTCAGCCAGTTTTCGTCAAGCGTCGCTTCGTACAGGTCCAGCAGGCCGCCGGCCAGAAAGGCGTAGTCCTCCAGAAAGGCGGGTACATCAGAGGCCCCGTTCAGATAACTGCGCAGCAGACGGCCGTCGGGGCGGCGGAGGGAAGAGAGTATGAAAGAAGCAGCCCGGGCGGCGCCGGCAATGTACCCCGGATTGCTGCAGGCAACCCCTGCGGTGGCAAGCGCCCCTATCATCAGGCCGTTCCAGGAGGTGATAATCTTGTCGTCCCTGAGCGGGCGGATCCGCCCCTCGCGCCGCTCCAGCAACTTCGCCCGGCACCGTTCCAGCAGCTGTCCCGTAGCTTCAGGATTCAACCCCTGCTGACGGCAAAACTCATTCAAGGCGACCGGGGCGGTAAGGATGGTCTGCCCCTCGAAGTTTCCCTTCTCCGTCACCGCATGGTAACGACAGAACAGCTCGGAGTCCGGGCCGAGACAGGCATCGATTTCATTCTTATCCCACACGTAGAACTTGCCTTCGACCCCTTCCGAGTCCGCATCCAGGGCCGAACAAAAAGCGCCTTCAGCGGAACGCAGCTCCCGCTCTGCAAACGAGACGATTTCTTCCGTCATGCTGCGGTAGAACTGATCTCCGGTGGCCAGAAAGGCTTCAGTCGTTACCTGTGCCAGCATCGCCTGATCGTAGAGCATCTTCTCGAAGTGAGGCGCCAGCCAGAACTGATCTACCGAATAGCGATGCAGCCCGCCGCCGAGGTGGTCCCAGATGCCGCCGGACCTCATCTGCCGCAGGGTGTGGAGCGCCATGTGAAGAGCCTCATCGCCCTCGGGGAGAGAGAGAGTTTGCCCCACGCCGATCAGCCAGCTGAGATAAACAGGCATCGGAAACTTCGGGGCACTCCCGAAACCACCGTTTTTCGGATCATAGATGCTCTTCAGGTACCGTAACGATTTTTCGGTGACAGCCGCTATATCCGGGGCACTTTCGTGTTCCCGGTGTTTCCGTGCATCTTCCAGCGCCTCCATGATCCGCCGGCAATTGCTTTCGATCATGTCGGGATGTTGCCTCCAGAGAGTAGCGATATTGGCCAGCAGTTCCATCAGGCCGTTCCCTCCGCCCCGTCCCTGTTTGGGGAGGTAGGTTATCGCCATGAACGGGTGCCTGTCGGGTGTCATGAAGATATTCAGCGGCCAACCGCCGCTTCCGGTCAGTGTCTGCGCAACGGCCATATAGAAAGCATCGATATCGGGGCGCTCCTCGCGATCGACCTTGATGCAGACGAAATGGCGGTTCAGCAGGGCGGCAACCTCACTGTCCTCGAATGATTCGTGGGCCATGACATGGCACCAGTGGCAGGTGGCATAGCCGATCGAGAGCAGGATCGGCAGGTTCCCGGAGAGTGCCCTGTCGAAGGCGGCAGTTCCCCACTCGTACCACTGAACCGGGTTTTCGGCATGCTGCAGCAGGTAGGGGGAACGGGCGAAGATCAGGCGGTTGAAGCGCTCGCCGCCGTCGTCGGGGAGGGTGGACCTGTCGATCGCCATCAGGGAGGCTATGTATGACGCGGTATCGTTAGAGGAGTTCATGCTGTTCTCCTGGTGACCGGTTGTTTTTGTGAAACGACTTCAGCCGGTTAAACACATTCAGTACCCTTTTTTATATAATACCACCTCCCGGTAATTTCCGGCAGCCTGTAAATCGGCCTGCTTTTGCATTTCCCGCCACCCCCTCTTGTCAAATCCCCGCCTGACGGTACACTGTATCAAACAGGTAAATTTTTTTCGAGGCGCACCCCATGTCCCAACCTTTCTGGAAACAGCTGCTGATCATCATGCTTGTCATGCTCCTGTTCAACGCCTATTACGCCTATCTCGCGCAACAGGGCGCCCAAAGTGCGGAGATCAGCTATAGCCGCTTTCGCAGCGAACTGACGGCTGACAACGTCAAAAAAATAACTGTCAAGGGAACTACGGTCAGAGGGGAGTTCCGGGCAAAAATCAAGGTGAGCGAGCAGGTCCAGGGGAAAGCGGTGCTTCGGGAGGTCAGCGCTTTCAGCACCGTTCTGCCTCCCATTGCCGACCAGACCCTGATGCCCGACCTGACGGCGCACAAGGTGGAGATAACGGCGACATCGTTGGAGTCGTCTTTGCTTGTTACCGTGCTGATCAGTATAGCTCCATGGCTGATCATAATCGCTATCTGGGTTGTCGGATTGCGCGCCATGCGCAACCAGGGGCCGGGTGGGATGCTGGGCGGTTTCGCCAAGTCCGGAGCCCGTACGTACACGACGCAGGAGAAGGTCACCGTGACCTTCGAGGATGTGGCCGGCATGGAAAACAGCAAGCAGGAACTGAAGGAGGTCGTTGACTACCTGCGCAACCCCAAACAGTTTGAACGGATCGGCGGCAAGGTTCCGAAGGGGGTGCTGCTGGTCGGCCCGCCCGGTACCGGCAAGACCCTCCTGGCCAGGGCAGTGGCGGGAGAGGCCGGGGTGACCTTCTTCACCATCTCCGCTTCCCAGTTCATCGAGATGTTCGTCGGGGTCGGTGCCAGCCGGGTGCGGGATCTGTTTGCCAGCGCCAAAAAAGCCGCACCCAGCATCATTTTCATTGACGAACTGGATGCGGTGGGGCGCAGTCGGGGCGCCGGCTTCGGCGGCGGCCACGACGAACGGGAACAGACACTGAACCAGCTTCTGTCGGAGATGGACGGCTTCGACCAGCACCAGGAAGTCATCGTGCTGGCCGCCACCAACCGCCCCGATGTGCTCGACCCGGCCCTGCTGCGCCCCGGGCGCTTCGACCGGCATGTGGTAATTGAGCGCCCCGACTGGCGCGACCGTGAAAAAATCCTCCGGGTCCATGTGCGCAAGGTCGCCATGGCCGAGGGGATCGATCTGAGTGTCGTTGCCCGGGGAACGCCGGGGATGACCGGCGCCGACCTCGAAAATCTGGTGAACGAGGCGGCTATCCTCGCTTCGCGGGAAGACGCGGCTACCGTTACGATGGAGCATCTGGAGAAGGCCAAGTACAAGATTCTGATGGGTGGCGAACGGAAGATGTTCATCACGCCCGAGGAGAAGCGGATCACCGCGTACCACGAGGCGGGACACGCGCTGGTGGCCAGACTGCTTCCCGGCACCGACCCGATCCACAAGGTGACCATCATCCCCCGCGGCATGGCGCTGGGAGTCACCCAGCAGCTCCCGGAGGACGACCGCTACCACTATCCGCGAAGCTACCTGGAAAAGCGGCTGACGGTTGCCATGGGTGGCCGCGTGGCGGAGCGGCTGGTGTTCGGCGAGGTTTCCACCGGCGCACAGAGCGATCTGAAGATGGTTACCGAACTGTCGGAGAAGATGGTTTGCCAGTGGGGGATGAGCGAGAAGGTGGGGGGCATGACCTTCAGACGGGGCGAAGAGCACCCCTTCCTGGGGATGAAGCTGGCCGAGGAAAAGACCTTCTCCGAAGCCATGGCCTGGCGCATCGACCAGGAGATCTCCGCATTTATCCGCACGGCGGAACAGCAAGCCGAGGAGCTTTTGAGCGCCAACCGCGCCACGCTGGATCTGCTGGCGGAGGCGCTGCAGGCGGAAGAAACCCTTGACGGGGCACGGGTGGACGAGATCATCGGCCGGAAAGCCTGAATGACCGGGCTGCAATCCTGATTCAGACCGGTCGGCGGCTTTCCCATGACAGCGTTGCCCGGGGAACGCTGAAATAAAACCTACTCCCCCAGCATCCTCGCAAAAAAGTCTTCCGCAAGATCTACAGGCGCAGGCGCATCATCATCACCACTCGCAACTCCATTGAGCAGATGCTCCGGAATCTCGGCCAGAAAGCGGCTCGGTTTCTGCCCCTCCACCGCGCCGTATTTGCGCCGGGTCATGCAGCGCGAAATCGTCAGGAATTTCCTGGCCCGTGTGATGCCGACATAGCAAAGGCGGCGCTCTTCGGCCACGGTCGGGTCTTCCTCGATCGAGCGTTTGTGCGGCAGCAGATTCTCCTCCACCCCGACCAGCCAGACATGGCTGAATTCCAGCCCTTTGCTGGAGTGGAGCGACATCAGCGTGACGGCATTGGTGCCGTGCTCCTTGCCATCCTCGGACGGCTTGTCCTCATCCATGAGCGAGATCCGTTCAAGGAATGCCGACAGGGTAGCCTTGGGGTTCTGGGCTTCGTAGGCTGCCAGCGAGTTGACGACCTGCTCGATGTTTTCGATCCGTTTGCGGGCCTGAGGAGCATCATTCAGGGTTCGATACAGCTCGTCCTCGATCCGCAACCTGTTGAAGAGGGCGTTGACCTGCGCCCCCATGTTGTGCGAGGTGAATCCGGCCATGACCTCCTTCATCATCGCGTGGAACCCCAGCACCGTTTTCCGGCAGGACGGTGAAATTTCTTCAATCACGCCCGCCCTCCCCAGTGTTTCAAACAGCGGCACGTCATGATTCATTGACCACTGGTTCAGTTTTATCAGCGTCGTGTCGCCGATTCCCCGGCGGGGAAAGTTAATGATGCGGAGCAGTGACGCCTCATCGCTGGGGTTGTCGATAACCTTGAGATAGGCGATGGCATCCTTAACCTCTTTGCGCTCGTAGAACTGTTGTCCGCCGATCACGACGTAAGGAATCCGTTCCAGGCGCAGCTTTTCTTCGAAGGCCCGGCTCTGGGCGTTGGAACGGTACAGGATGGCCAGGTCGGCCCAGCGCAGTTTTTCGCGGTACTGCTCCAGCATGATCTGCTCAACCACCTGCGCCGCCTCATCCTCCTCGCTGGCAGCCACGATCAGATCGATCTCACGCCCTTTGCCGCCGGAGGTCCAGAGCGCCTTGTCCGTCCTGACCGTATTGTTTCTGATGACACTGTTGGCGGCATCCAGGATAGCTCCGGTGGAGCGGTAGTTCTGTTCCAGTTTGATCGTCACACAGCCGGGATGATCCTGCGCGAAATTGAGGATATTCTGCACCTCCGCCCCGCGCCAGCCGTAGATGGACTGGTCATCGTCACCGACGACGCAGATGTTGCCATGTTTCCGGGCCAGCAGCGAAATCAGCAGATATTGCGATGCGTTGGTGTCCTGATATTCGTCCACCATGATGTAGCGGAAGCGCTCCTGCCAGTGGCTGAGAATGGCCGGGGTTGTTTGCAGCAGGCGTACGGCGAGCATGATGATGTCATCGAAGTCGATGGCGTTAAACCCCTTCAGCAGCTCCTGATAGCGGGGGTATACCGCGGCGGTCGCAATCTCCAGCGGATCGTTCCTGTCCGGGGTGAACTCCTTCGGCCCGATCAGGCGGTTTTTCAGGGCGGATATTTTCCAGAGAATCCGGTCGGGATCGATCTTTTTCGGATCGATGTCCCGTTCACGAGCAGCCTGACGAATGACCCCGGCCTGGTCGGAGGTTGAATAGATGGAAAAATTCGGCTTGAAGCCGAGCGCCCGGATGTCGCGGCGCAGGATGCGGACGCCGAGTGAGTGGAAGGTCGAAATGACAATGCCTTTAGCCAGAACGCCGGCCATGGCGAGGACACGCTCGTTCATCTCGCGGGCGGCCTTGTTGGTGAAAGTCACCGCGAGGATGTTTTCAGCCGGGACGCGCAGCTCTTTCAAAAAATGGACAATACGAGTGGTGATTACCTGGGTCTTGCCGGAGCCGGCCCCGGCCAGGATCAGCAGGGGGCCTTCGACCGTGTTGACGGCGCGTTGTTGTGGTGGGTTGAGTTTTTTCATGTACGTATGTGTGTAGCATAGATTCGGCGTACGGTGCAAATCTGTATATTCTTTGAACGGTCTACGAAAAAAGTTTAATTGAAAAAAAGACCTGATTAATGTATACATCTCACCGCTGGTTAACCGGCGAAAATAAATGTGGCGCATGCTGTACAATGCCGCAACTCAAACATGGAGGTTACACGCGTGAAGAAAAGTAAAATCGTAAGAATCCTGGCTGCATCTGTGCTGCTCACATTGAGCCTTGTCGCAACATCGTTTGCCGCTAGGGGAGACAAGGAAGTCGATTTAAGTATCGGTATTGCGACATCATCTGACGCTGGCAATCCCGGTTACGCTGGTTATGGTTATGGTTATAGTTCTAGTCTTGGTACCGGTTTTGGCCTGTCGGTGGGTGGCGGCTATGAACTGCTTGATATTACGGCAATCAAGGGGAGCACGCTGCAGATACGTGGAGATATCGGCTATAATCACTGGAGCGAAAGTGGTTTTAAGCTAACTCGCGTACCTGTTTCGGCAGGCGCCAGACTGTATGTCCCGATTCAAGCAGTAAATAAACTTCGCGTGTATGGTGAAGCCAGTCTCGAGCTTAGTTTTGACTCGATTGATACTCCTTCGTATAATATTCCGTTTTTTGGCACCTTTGGCGGTGATTCATATTCTGAAACCAACATTGGTCTGGTGCCTGGAGTTGGGGTCGAGTACGTTGTTGCGCCGAATGTTTTTGTGGGCGGCGGTTTGAAGTATCACATTATTAGCGACGGTTACCTTAACGCTTTAGTTGGAGTAGGCTTCAAGTTTTAATTTAGCGGAACAATTCCTGCATTGTACTTATAAAGACCGCCGTATTCAGATTAGCTGATGCGGCGGTTTTTTTTTGTCGATGTGGAATAGCGCCTAACAGTGTTGCAGACAAGCTACAATGCGGTATTATTGGACGTGTGGATTAATTCTTCTAAAAAATGGAGAAGGTGTGAAAGTCGCCCAAACTAAAAAAAAACAGCCCTCCAAAAAAACCAAGCGTGAACCGGAAGCCGCTGTTTCGGCAAAACCACTCAAAGTAAAGAAGGCTAAAATCAGCAAGATAGCTGATCGAACTGAACCGTTGACCGGTCAGGCACCTCCAGTCCCGGAATTTAATCTGCATGACAGTCAGTGGTTTTTGAACCGGGAGTTGACCTGGCTGTCGT
>JBAVTM010000516.1:0-2918 GCA_049696195.1 Desulfuromonadaceae bacterium
CCACGATGATCAAGAAGTAATCCGGTGAATTAAAATTCCGGGAAACGCCGGATATGATTTCAAAAGGCGGCTGACTGGCCGCCTTTTGTTGTTGCTGTGCTCTTCCAGTGCTTCACGTTGCCCGCATCAACAATTCCCCGCTCCACCCGAAATTCTCAGTCGTACATTCATGGCGTAGCTCTCTTTACGCAGTAGGTGACGATATCAGGACTTCACGGCTTTGAGGCGATTCAGGATTTCGCCGAGAGTTGATTCCCGCTCCTTCAGTTCCGCATGCCATTCCCGGTTGTCGGTTCCGACCCTCTCCGTGGCCAGTTCGGGCAGGTACGACTCAAGAGCAGAAACAAGTGCTGCCGTTTCCTTTTCGTTCAGTTCGATGGTTGACATAACACACCTCCTTCCCCGCGTTGCTATACGGGGAAATAACCCGTTGCAGAGAAAGTCAAAAGTGCAACGAACAGTTCAGGCTTTGCGCCCCTTGCGACCTACCATCACTTTTCCGTGATGGGTGATCACGTGAACATTGTGGTTCATCATCATGCGATGCTTTTTACCCGCCAGGGTTTTCATGGCTGCGTTCATCCGGTGGCGAGGCATCATGGTTCTCGGCATCATAGCTTTCATGGTAAACACCTCCTTCCCCACATCGGCTTGCCCCAAATCTGACACACTCCTTTAATTGAATTATAGCCCTTATTAAGGCAAAATAACTACTCGAAATAAGAAGGGTGACCCAACAAGGAAACAGATGATAAAGTGTGACGGCAACGGGAAGGTGGCTTTGGTGACCGGCGGCGGGCAGGGGATCGGCAAGGGGATCGCCGCGCGACTGGCGGCAGGAGAAGGGGGGCGCATGCTCCCGACGGTGTGCGCATGCGCAAAAACAAACCGGACAGCCCGGATGAAGATTTCGAAAGCTTCAAAGGGCTGCCCGGCCGCTATGGGTCACTTCTCATTGCAGATTTATTTTTTCGGTGTTACGGGGCATACGCAACTGCTAGGTTTCGCTTCCCCCACGCAAACACTGGGATGACAGGTTTTTTCTGAAGCCTTTCTTCCGCCTGATTCCACTTCTTTCGTGGCTGTCATCTGTATCACCTTCTTTCTCTGTTCACGGATACGCAGCAACAGTCAATCGGCACCTTCAATCCTCGGCTCTTAAAACCCGCACAATCCCTGAGCCTTGCCGATTTTTCTCTGGACATTACCGGTGAAGCGCTCGAATTTCCCTTTGACTCCCAGCATGGTGTTCGAACTGACCTTCCCGGCGAACTCCTTGACCGTGCCCTTAACGACACGAAACATCCCTTTCGCCTGATACCTTGTACTGAGTTTCATGATGAACCTCCTTGCAGCTGACGATCATCCGCAGATCTCATGTTACACCTGCCTTCAGCTGCTCCATATTGCTCTTCCTACACCTTACATTCTATCATACTATGGCGATGGCTGAACAGTAATCTCAATGCATAAAACCGCATCCGGATTCAGGGGACGGCGACATTTTTACGGTTGTGCATGCTGTCAGCGGAATTGTTTTTTTGGTGCATACAACAAATGCTTGTATTTTAAGATTACATTATATACGTTCATGAAAATTACATATTTTTTGACCTTCTGATAAGCGATAAGACTAAACCGTCAGCGATGACGGGGCGGATAGCTTAGGATCTCTCTGAGACAGCCGGGTGCCGAAATATCAGTTTCGGCACCCGTTTGTTTTTGGAGCCGAAAGGTCTTTGCCAATCCGGTCCTGCACCGGAAAGGCGGGGAGGCATTTTCGATGACCTTTACTGCTGACCGTACCAGAAGTTTTCTGAAGATTGAAGCGTCAAATCTCCTTTCTCTCCATCGATCAACCTATCCCGTTACTCCTGCGGCAGACTACTGCCATGGGCACCTCTGCGACGCATTCATCTGCGTGGTTCATGAATACAATCTTCATCGTGTATACCTGGCATTATATGACCAGCAGTTGAAATCCAACCTTATTTTTATTGCCGATCCGTTCAGGCCTGATAATAAAAAGCTGGAAGCGCTTTTGCTGGAGGCCCATGGCTTTCTTGAAAACATCGGCTTTAAGATGGAAGAGGTTAATATCAATTTCAGTTCGGCGACCCGTGAAGTGATCATGAAAGATATCAGGGTCATGCGGGAGCCTTCTCTGGACCTGCAGCTTGATGCCGTTAAAATGGCTTTGGAAGGTCTGAATGCCGAGAAAAAGGATATTGTCCAAAAGGCGTCTCGGGAGCAAATGGAGCTAAAAGCCGAGGTGGAGGATCTCAGGAGGCAATTGAGTGCGGCAACAGCAGTTCAGCAGTCTTCCATGGTTGAGCCGCCTGCCAAAGCCGAAAACAGCGGCGGTTCTGCGCTGCAGGTTGAGCTTGATGCGTTGCACAGGGAATCGGGTATCCTTCGTGAGGAAGGGGAGGCAGTTCGTCTTCGTCTTGCCGGAGCAGAAAAGGAGGTACAGCAGCTGCTGGAAGAGCTCGACAGCGTTAAAACCATGCTGAAGAGTACAAGGGAAAGCCTGAAGGCCGCCAAAGAAGAGGCAAAGCAGGCCAGAAAGGAGCAGAAACTCTCCAAACACGAAAGCGATGTATTAAATGAAAAGCTGAAATCCGAACAGATGGAGCTTGATAAGTCCAGAAATGAAATCGATGGTGCCCGGCGCGAGCTCCAGGAAGCCCGGAAGGTTTTAGAGTCCGCCCTGCATGACAGGGTGGCAAACAATGATGATGTAGAGGTTGTCCGTAAAACAGAAACAGCTGATCTGAAGGCGGAAATAAACAGGCTCATGGCCGAACGGGCCGGCCTTGATCGTGCGCATACCGGCGAAATAGAGTTCTTGCAGGTGGCCCTCGCCGAAGCAAACGTGTCTTTGTCAGCCGAGAAGGCAAAAATTGAATCCGCATTAC
>JBAVTM010000517.1:0-6401 GCA_049696195.1 Desulfuromonadaceae bacterium
CACCAGTTCCGAGTCTGACTGACACAGGATATATTCGCTGCGAAACTGCCCGATCACGGCAAGGGAGGAGAAATATCCTGCCGATTCGGGACGTGACCGCTCCGCCCGGAATTCAGGGGCTGGTTCACTGACAGTTGTTTTCTGCACCGGCGGCACAACCGGTGCAGCAGGCCTTGAGCCACTCTGTTCCGCCTGCGGCAGCCGGTATTGGGGACGCTGGGGGAGCATCAGTGAAGCCTGGGCCGCTGCCGCTATCCGTTCGCGGTAGGCCTGCCCGGTTGCATCGCCCGGGGTGCAGGGCGTGGAGGAGAGGGGCGTCAACCAGGGGGAACTGCGCAGCACCTCTTCCACCGCCGCCTGTATGGCATCATGCACGACCGATTGGCGTCTGAAACGGACTTCGTGCTTGGTCGGGTGAACATTCACATCCACTTCACCCGGGGGGAGTTCGATGAACAGGGCCACAACCGGATAGCGTCCACGGTCGATGACACCCCGGTATGCGTGCATGAGGGCGTGCTGCACAACCTTGTCACGTATAAATCGCCCATTGATGTACGTATAGATCGCCTGCGTTCCGGAACGTACCAGTACCGGACTGGAGACATATCCCGTAATAATCGCATATTCGTCTCCCCCCTTGACGGGGTACAGATGTTGAGAACTCTCACGGCCGACAACCTGAGCCAGACGGCGCTGCAGATCACTTCGCAGAAGCCGCAGCAGTTCGCGATCATCACTTGTGCAGGAAAACGCCACATCGGGGCGGGAAACGGCCATTCTGGCAATGACATCGGCAACGTGACCGGTTTCGGTTTCGGCGCTCTTCATGAATTTCAGACGGGCCGGCAGATTGTAAAAGATCTGTTCAACCGTAATAACGGTACCTGGAGCCATACCGCAGGCCCTGACGTCACGGACGCGCCCACCCTCGACGATGATCTCTGTCCCTTCCTGAGCACCGGTCTCTCGCGTTGCAAGCGAAAAACGGGAAACCGAGGCTATGGAAGGGATCGCTTCACCACGAAAACCAAGCGTCAGGATTTTATCCAGATCACTGTCAATTCTGATTTTGCTGGTGGCGTGCCGTTCCAGTGAAAGGAGGGCATCTTCACGCGACATGCCATGCCCATTATCCGTGACGCGAATCCGCCGTCTGCCGCCGGCATTGATTTCCACAGAAATATCGGTCGCTCCGGCATCGAGCGCATTTTCGATCAGCTCTTTTATGACAGAAGCCGGGCGCTCGACAACTTCACCGGCGGCTATCTTGTTGGTGAGAGTTTCAGGCAGAATGGTTATGCGCTGGGACATGGCGGCTCCGGCTTGTACGAAAAAAAGAGCGGGGTTACCCGCTCTTTCAGGTGGAACATGGACGTTATGGGACTTATTTAGAGGGTTCTTCTTTTGTGTCGCCGAAAAGGGAGTCGAAATCATCCGAGTCTTCTGCGTTGCCGGAAGTAGTCGTCTTCTTCGTGTCAGCCGGAGTATCATCCCAGGAGAAATTCCCAAGATCAAATTCGCCAGGCCCTGCCGAGACACCTGCACTCTTTGCTGCAGGGGCAACTGCCGCCCGTTGCTCTCCAAAGGGGGATTCTTTGGCCTGGGAAGTCGACTCAAGAAGGTCGGCAAAAACAAAATCTTCGGACTTTGAACTCTGTGATTGTTTCACATTGCGCGATGGTTCATCAAAATCAAACGGATTATCGATGCCTTTGGATGCAGAGGAGGAGCCATCAGACAGATCAAAGGAAAATATGTCATCATGTGTTTCAGCAGTGTCGCTGCTCTGGCTGGGCGCGCTTTCAGCCGACCGGGACGCGGCCGCCAGACGTTCCTTTGCTTCCAGAGGGAGCACCAGTGAAGTAATGGAATAGGTTTGTTTGTAACCGATCAGATCGCCGGAGCACTTTTTACAACTGTCATAGTATTCAAAGCTGTTAAATCCGCACTTGGGACATTTCATGTACAGCTCCTTACCTGCCTTCAATCACATATCGCCCCATATATACTGTATTATCGCAAGAATAGCAATACTTGCCGTTTCAGTTCTCAGTATCCTGGAACCAAGTGAAACGGGCTGAAAACCGTGCTGCAAAAAATGGCGCACTTCAAGAGGGTCAAAGCCACCTTCCGGGCCGATTGACACGATCACCGACGAGGGTTTAACCTCTGTTGACAATGCATCTTTCAGTGAATGTTCCCGCTCCCCTTCCCATAGGATAAGGCGGAGTTCCTGACCGGCGTCATTTGCCGCTTCCAGCGCACTTGGCCTCCAGGTGACCTCGGGGATATCGGAGCGGCCGCACTGCCGGGCGGCCGCTGCTGTGATCCGGTTCCAGCGCTCAAGCTTGCTGCTCTGCTGATCATCACGGATTTTGGCGACCGACCTGCGCCCGCCAAACAGCCAAAATTCGTGGGCGCCAAGCTCGGTTCCTTTCTGCAATATCAAGTCAATTTTGTCACCTTTGGGGAGTGCCTGGCAGATCGTAATACGTGGGACGATGAAACCGCTCCGGGCAGCGGGGCTGGAAGAGGTAATTTTTACTGTCACCCGCTCCATGGCGACCTGATTGATCGTGCCGAAATGCACCATCCCCTTTTCATCAGCCAATTGGACGGCATCTCCCGGCCCCAGGCGAAGAACCCGCACCATGTGATTGTATATATCGCCATCGAAAGCTGCATGTCCGTCCTGAATTGCACGTGAATGTATCATGAAACGGCGCGCACTCATGGTCCGACTTCATTCCGGTACAGCATTGCAACCCACTCACCGGCAGTGGCCGTCTGGCGGTATTGCAACGGTTGGGAGCCAAACCCCTGACGCACCAAAGGCTCTTTTTCCGCCAGAATCCCGGAGAGAATCAATGACCCGCCGTTATTCAACCGCTCCGTCAGGTACGGAGCCAGTCGCACCAGCTCCTCTGCAAGAATATTGGCCAGAATAATATCAAAACGTTCCGTTAGAGATTCAAGTGGTACTGTGCCGCATTCTATCCGTTCAGACAGCTGATTCAGAGCAAGGTTTTCCCGTGCTACCTCAACAGCATCGGGATCTATATCGAGCGCAAGTATCCGGCCGGCGCCCAACAGGCTCGCTGCCATGGCAAGTATTCCCGAGCCGGTACCAAGATCGAGGAGTGACGGTGCAACGGTCGGGTCACTTTTCTCCATAACCTGCTCCAATAATTCCAGACAGAGGCGCGTCGTCTCATGTCCTCCGGTGCCAAATGCCATGCCCGGGTCGATGCGCAGAACCAGGTCACCCGGCAATTGTGCCGCTTCCTCCCAGGTTGGAACGATCAGGAGATGTTTCCCAACCCGAAGCGGCTTGAAATGGACCTTCCAACTGCTGCTCCAGTCTTCGGAATTTACCGCGGAAAGCACAGGTTTACCGAAGGCGGCTTCGGGGTGACGAACGGAAAGCTCCGACAAAAAAACTTCAAGTTCGAGCATCTGCGGAGCAGGATCACGGTTAGCAGGTAGGTAGGCCTTGATCACCACGCGAACCGAATCGGGAATCTCACTGACCGAGAAGGCGTCGACACACAGGTTGTCAACACAGACACCATTGCCGGACAGTTGTGTCAGAAAATCGGCAACTACATCTGCATGTGTTTCAGGAACATCGCATGAAATTTCAAGCCAGGAATCGAGCATGGGCAAACCCTGTTGGAAAATGGAGTAAATACCGGTTGAAAGTAGCAGAAGCACTCACTGCTGACAATAAAAAACGCCCGGTTCTTCCTTAAAACAGGCACCTTACCGGTATGGAATTTACCGTGACAGGCAGCTTGGATCCGGGACGTTTATCTGACGGTGACGTTTCTCCTATGCGGCTGTCCGGTAAAAGACTACAGTAAAGATTCACGCCGGATCTTGAAGCGAATCAACTGTTGCAGGCTGTACCCACCAGTTACATAAAATACGTTTCCCGAGGGGATTACCACGTGACACCATCACCGTCCCCCTATGTCCAGTCATATTGT
The DNA here is from genome assembly GCA_049696195.1 of Desulfuromonadaceae bacterium. Taxonomy (GTDB): domain Bacteria; phylum Desulfobacterota; class Desulfuromonadia; order Geobacterales; family Pseudopelobacteraceae; genus JACRCG01. The sequence goes on from JBAVTM010000517.1 coordinate 3,993, forward strand.
AATGAAACCATTCAACAGCGGCTGATCGAATCGAACCGCCGCGAGTACGGTCATCTGTACGATACCCTAAATTTTGCATCCCCTGAGCAACTGATTGCAGCCAATGCCGAGCGAAGTGAGCTGCTGCAATGGCTGGACCGGCGTGCCTGTTTCGGGTACGCCGGTACCAAGGTGGATTGCAGCGGTCTCTCCCCCGGTTGCCGACACTGCGGCGATGGCGACTGGTCCTGCCTGTTCGTCAGTGGGCGCTGCAACGGGCACTGCTTCTACTGCCCGACAGCTCAGGATGACGACGGTCCACCGGTTACCAATGGCATTGCCTTCAGTGCTCCTGAGGAGTATGCCGCATATGTGGCCGCACTGGGGTTCAGCGGCGTCAGCATCAGCGGAGGCGAACCGTTGATGACGCCTGATCTGACCCTGGCCTACCTCAGCGCCGTTCGCAGGCGGTGCGGTGATGATGTTCACCTCTGGCTCTATACCAACGGCACCCTGTTGACAACCGATCTCTGCAGCCGTCTGAGGGATGCCGGTCTGAACGAAATCCGCTTCGACCTGGGCGCAGTCCGCTATCATCTCAAAAAACTGCGTCTGGCGGTGGGGTGTATTCCGACGGTAACGGTTGAAATCCCGGCGGTGCCGGAGGACGAGGAACTGCTCAAACGGAAGATGGTTGAAATGGCCGAGGCTGGTGTCAATCATCTCAATCTGCACCAGATGCGGCTGACGCCCTACAACTTCGACCCGCTGGTGGAGCGGGGCTATACCTTTCTCCATGGCGAGAAGATAACGGTACTGGATTCGGAACTCTGTGCACTGCGGACCGTACGTTTCGGACTGACCCAGGGAATCCCCCTGCCGGTGAACTACTGCTCATTCCCCTACAAACGGCGCTTTCAGTCTGCAGCGGCCCGGCGGCGTGCGGCCCTGACCCTCAGCACCTCCGGCGAGACCGTGACGGAATCCGGCTATCTGCGGACTCTTTCAGCAGCAACGGTACGCTACTGCGAAGTTGCTCTGCTGCAGAATCCCAGCTACCGCTACCCATTTGAAAAAATTGTGCTTGAAACCGGCCGCTCACTGTATATGGAACGGCGTCCGGTGACTCAGGAAGTGATACTTTCGGTAGATGAACTGGCTGCGCTAGAAGCCGGTCAGGCGCCGGAGCGGATCGCATGCTTTGAAAAAATAGAGAGCGGTCTGTCAGTGTATTTCTAAACAGATCAATCCTCCTCTGGAGCCGGCACCAATCCAGGGGAAAATTGCCTAGAGCGCCGCAGCATCAACCAGTGCAGCTTTGTCGCCATGTGACATCCGCTTGATCTGCAGTTCTCTGCAGCCGGCGGAACTGCGGGTATGACCGCCTTCCTGATACACAATTCTCAACGGCTTCCGCCCCCGAAAGTACTTGGCACCACTCCCGTCTGCATGCTGCCGGAAACGCCGCTCCGGATCAGTCGTTATACCCGTATAAAGGGACCGGTCCGAGCAGAGAATGATATATACATACCACACCATACGTTATCGTCTCCGCTCCGGTACTTACTTTTTAACCAATGCCAGATTTTTACCCGGCCATCCGGTATTCACCGGGTGGCTGTTTTAAATTTAAGTATTTTCACGTTTTTTAAAAGTAAAAAGCCCCGCATCCATTTCTGGAAGCGGGGCTTTTGTTTATAATTCCCGGCGGCGACCTACTTTCCCACACAGCTACCCGTGCAGTATCATCGGCCCTGAGGGGCTTAACTTCCGTGTTCGGGATGGGAACGGGTGTGACCCCCTCGGCATAGCCACCGAGAAACTCTTGGAGTCAGGTTCGAGAATCGAGGATTGAGGTTTAAAGCTTTAGGCTTTTCCTCGTTCCTACCTCCTCGTTCCTTGCCCCTGTAGTATTTCCTGGCAATTGCGTTGGATGGATAGTTTGTTGGTGTCTGAATTGTGTGATTTATATCGACCTGGGGAGGGTTGCCCCTCCCCGGGCCGTATTTCATTTTTATGGTCAAGCCTCACGGCCGATTAGTACTGGTCAGCTAAATGCATTACTGCACTTACACACCCAGCCTATCAACGTTGTGGTCTACAACGGGCCTTTAGGGGTTATTACACCCAGGGATACCTAATCTTGAAGGAGGCTTCCCGCTTAGATGCTTTCAGCGGTTATCCTTTCCGTACGTGGCTACCCAGCGACTGCGCCTGGCGGCACAACTGGAACACTAGCGGTACGTCCATCCCGGTCCTCTCGTACTAAGGACAGCTCTTCTCAAGTATCCTGCGCCCACGGTAGATAGGGACCAAACTGTCTCACGACGTTTTAAACCCAGCTCGCGTACCGCTTTAATTGGCGAACAGCCAAACCCTTGGGACCTACTTCAGCCCCAGGATGCGATGAGCCGACATCGAGGTGCCAAA
>JBAVTM010000518.1:0-8521 GCA_049696195.1 Desulfuromonadaceae bacterium
GTCTTAAGCCTGCCTATCATAAAAATAATAAACAATTACAGTTGGTTGAAAATACAAATTTGCTTTCGGGATGTTGCAAACACTGTTTGGCATTGGTGTTGCTATGTCTAGTGGTAATAGGTGCGGCGTTAAAAACTAAAACAGCTGCATCCGAAATCCCAAACAGGGAAAAAACATACCAAGGGGGCGTAACGATGAAAACATATCCAACTCTTAATTTCGGCCTGGGCGAAACCGCCAATCTTCTTCGCGACACAGTGCGGGACTTTGCCAAGGCGGAGATTGCTCCGCGCGCGTCCGACATCGACCGCGACAACCACTTCCCGATGGATCTCTGGCTCAAGATGGGGTCGCTGGGGCTTCTGGGGATCACCGTTTCCGAGGAGTACGGCGGGGCCGGCATGAGCTACACGGATCACACAATTGCCATGGAGGAACTTTCCCGCGCATCGGCGGCGGTGGCACTCGCCTACGGAGCCCACTCCAACCTCTGCGTGAACCAGATCTTCCGCAACGGCACCGAGGCCCAGAAGCGCACCTACCTCCCAAAACTGATCAGCGGCGAGCACGTCGGGGCGCTGGCCATGAGCGAGCCGGGGGCCGGTTCGGACGTGGTGAGCATGCGCCTCAAGGCGGAAAAGAAGGGGGACCGCTATGTCCTCAACGGCAACAAGATGTGGATAACCAACGGCCCCCACGCAGATACCCTGGTTGTCTACGCCAAGACCGATGTCAACGCCGGTCCGCGCGGCATCACCGCTTTCATCATCGAAAAGGGTTTTGCGGGATTTTCCACGGCACAGAAACTGGACAAGCTCGGCATGCGGGGCTCCGACACGTGCGAACTGGTGTTCGAGAACTGCGAGGTGCCGGTAGAGAATGTCCTTGGCGTGGAAGGTAAAGGGGTCAACGTTTTGATGGGTGGCCTCGACTACGAGCGGGCGGTGCTTTCCGGTGGTCCGCTGGGGATCATGCAGGCATGCATGGATGTGGTTGTCCCTTACATCCACGAGCGGAAGCAGTTCGGCCAGTCGATCGGTCAGTTCCAGCTGATGCAGGGGAAGATCGCCGATATGTACACGACGCTGAACGCCTCCCGCTCCTATGTGTATATGGTTGCCCAGGCCTGCAGTCGGGGCGAGACCAGCCGCAAGGACTGCGCCGGGGCGATCCTCTATTCGGCGGAGCAGGCGACCTGGATGGCGCTCCAGGCAATTCAGTGCCTGGGCGGGAACGGCTACATCAACGAGTACCCGACCGGACGCTATCTGCGCGACGCCAAACTCTACGAGATCGGTGCCGGTACCAGCGAGATCCGCCGCATGTTGATCGGGCGGGAGCTGTTTAACGAGACGGAACACTGAGAGCAGGGAAGAACAGCAGTGTGTTCAAAATCTGCAGGGGTCATTCATGAATCGCCTCTGGAACCGCGAGGAGAATAAATCAGCCATGAGCGTACTTAAAAGTTCCATAAACGCCAATTCCGACGAGTTCAGCAAGAATGCCGGGGTGATGTCCGGCCTGGTGGCAGATCTGCGCGAAAAGGTGGCAACAATCAAGCTGGGGGGAGGGGACAAGCCCCGCGCCAAGCATGTTGAGAGGGGAAAGCTGTTGCCGCGTGAGCGGATCAGGCACCTCCTCGACGTCGGCTCCCCCTTTCTGGAGTTGTCGCAGATGGCAGCCTGGGGAATGTATCGCGGCGAGGTTCCCGCTGCCGGGATCATCACCGGCATCGGCAGGGTTTCCGGGCAGGAGTGCATGATTGTCACCAACGACGCCACCGTCAAGGGTGGGACCTATTTTCCGGTCACCGTCAAGAAGCACCTGCGCGCCCAGGAGATCGCCGAGGCCAACAACCTCCCCTGTGTATATCTGGTCGACTCCGGCGGTGCCAACCTCCCCCAGCAGGACGAGGTATTTGCCGACCGGGAGCACTTCGGACGGATCTTCTTCAATCAGGCGAACATGTCGGCCAAGGGAATCCCCCAGGTCGCCGTGGTTATGGGTTCATGCACCGCTGGCGGGGCCTACGTTCCGGCCATGTCAGACGAAAGTATCATCGTCCGTAATCAGGGAACCATCTTCCTCGGGGGGCCGCCGCTGGTAAAGGCAGCTACCGGTGAGGTGGTGACCGCAGAGGATCTGGGCGGCGCGGATGTCCATTGCCGCACTTCCGGTGTGACCGATCATTACGCCGCCAACGACGGCCATGCCCTGGCGCTGACCCGACGGGTCATTGCAAATCTGAACAGGGTCAAGCGCCCCGAATTCACCCCGTGTGAGCCGGTTGAGCCGCTCTACGACCCGGCGGAGATCTACGGTGTCATCCCGACCGATACCCGCAAGCCGTACGATGTGCGTGAGGTAATTGCCCGCATCGTCGATGGCTCGGAGCTGGACGAGTTCAAACAGCTCTACGGCACGACACTGGTCTGCGGTTTCGCCCGCATCTGGGGATATCCTGTCGGGATCGTGGCCAACAACGGCATTCTCTTTTCCGAGTCGGCCCTGAAGGGTGCCCATTTCATCGAACTCTGCAGCCAACGCGGCATCCCGCTGGTCTTCCTGCAGAATATCACCGGCTTCATGGTCGGGAGCAAGTACGAGACCGGTGGAATCGCCAAGGACGGTGCGAAGATGGTTACCGCGGTCGCCTGTGCGAAAGTCCCTAAATTCACGGTTCTTATCGGCGGGAGCTTCGGGGCCGGAAATTACGGGATGTGCGGCCGCGCCTACAGTCCACGTTTCCTCTGGATGTGGCCGAATGCGCGGATCTCGGTCATGGGGGGGGAACAGGCAGCCAGTGTCCTCGCCCAGGTGAAGCGGGACGGCATGGAAGCCCGCGGCGAAACGTGGAGCTCCGACGAGGAGAAGGCGTTCAAGAGCCCGATCAGCGAACAGTACGAAACCCAGGGGCACCCCTACTACGCCAGCGCCCGTCTCTGGGACGACGGGATCATCGACCCGGCCGACACCCGGATGGTGCTCGGACTGGGAATTTCGGCAGCGCTCAACAATCCGCCGGAAAAAACCAGTTTCGGGGTGTTCAGGATGTAGCCGGAAGGTGCGGCAGATCTGCGGATCAGTACAAAACGGCATCAAACAGAGCGGTTAGTCTCTACTACAAAAACAGGAAAACATACTCATGAATGAACAAGCGATCCTCACCCATATCGACGACTTCGGAAGGGCGACCCTTACGATGAACCGGCCGGAGATCCACAACGCCTTCGACGACGTCCTCATCGCCGCGATGACGCAGGAACTGAGGCGTCTGGAGGGTGACGACAGGGTTCGCGTCGTGTTTTTGGCGGCCAGCGGCAAGAGCTTTTCCGCCGGGGCTGATCTCAACTGGATGCGCCGCATGGCCGACTATACCAGGGAACAAAACCTGACTGACGCCCTGGGTCTGGCCGAGCTGATGAAGACGCTGAACTACTTGAAAAAACCGACCGTCGCGATCGTTCAGGGTGCCGCCTACGGCGGCGGAGTCGGGCTGGTCGCCTGCTGCGACGTAGCGATTGCGAGCACGGGGGCCTCCTTCTGCCTTTCCGAGGTGAAACTGGGGCTCATCCCGGCGGTCATATCCCCCTACGTGGTGGAGGCGATTGGGTCCCGGGCGTCGCGTCGTTACTTCCAGAGCGCCGAACTGTTCGATGCAGCCGAAGCCCACCGCCTTGGCCTGGTTCACGAGGTCGTGGCGGAGGGAGAGCTGGAGGGTGCGGCCGAGCGTCTCGTCGGGGCGTTGCTGAAGAATGGTCCCTGTGCGATGGCCGCCGCCAAGGAACTCGTGGCGAGGGTCAGTTGCGCCCCGATCGACGAGACAATGATCCGGGATACTGCCGAGCGGATCGCCGGGATACGCGCCTCGGAAGAGGGAAAGGAAGGGCTCGGCGCCTTTCTGGAGAAACGGAAACCACTTTGGGTGAAAGGATAGAGACCATGTTCGAAAAGATTCTTATTGCCAACCGCGGCGAGATCGCCTGCCGCGTTATCCGTACCGCCAAACGCCTCGGCATCCGTACCGTGGCGGTCTACTCAGATGCCGACTCATCCGCGATGCACGTGGCAATGGCCGATGAGGCGTACCGTATCGGGCCGTCCCCGGCGCGCGAGAGTTACCTGCTCGCCGATGCGATACTTGACGTGGCGTTGAAAAGCGGCGCCCAGGCCATCCATCCCGGCTACGGTTTCCTCTCCGAGAACGCTGCATTCGCTGAAGCGTGCGCCGCTGTCGGGGTGGTCTTCATCGGTCCGCCTACCGCGGCGATCCGCTCCATGGGGTCGAAGAGCGCCGCCAAGATGATCATGGGCGAAGCTGGAGTGCCCCTGGTTCCCGGTTATCACGGCGACAACCAGGATCCGTGCTTTTTACGGGGTGAAGCGGAACGGATCGGGTTTCCGCTCCTGATCAAGGCGAGCGCCGGTGGTGGCGGGAAGGGAATGCGGGCGGTTCTTCAGGCTGCCGATTTCGACGATGCGCTGGCATCCGCCAAGCGGGAGGCAAAGTCCGCTTTCAGCGACGACAGCGTCCTGCTGGAAAAATACCTGACCAAGCCGCGCCACGTGGAGATTCAGGTCTTTGCCGACAGCCACGGCAATGCGGTTCACCTCTTCGAGCGGGACTGTTCAATTCAGCGCCGGCACCAGAAGGTGCTGGAGGAGGCGCCGGCACCGGGAATGACGACCGCCCTGCGCGAAAAAATGGGAGGAGCTGCGGTGGCCGCGGCACGTGCGATCGGCTACGAGGGTGCCGGCACCGTCGAGTTTCTCCTCGACGAGGACGGATCGTTCTACTTCATGGAGATGAATACCCGCCTCCAGGTCGAACATCCGGTGACCGAAATGATTACCGGACAGGATCTGGTGGAGTGGCAGCTCGAAGTAGCGGCCGGTTCGCCGCTGCCCCGCGGGCAGAAGGAGCTGGTTATCGGCGGCCACGCGATAGAGGCCCGCATTTATGCCGAGGATCCCGGTCGCGATTTCCTCCCCTCCATCGGCCGCCTCGCCCATCTCCGCGTTCCGTCCGAGAACGCGCATGTTCGGGTCGACACCGGCGTGCGTGAAGGTGACGAAGTCAGCATCTACTACGATCCGATGATCGCCAAGCTGATCGTCTGGGATACCGATCGGGCAGGAGCGCTGCGCCGGCTCCGGAAGGCGCTGGCCGACTACCAGGTGGTCGGGGTGACCACGAACATCGGCTTCCTGGGAAGCGTCGCGGCTCACCCCGCCTTTGCCGCCGGAGACTTGGACACCGGCTTCATCGAACGGCACCGGGGGGACCTTTTCCCCGAAGCACAGCCGGCCTCGGACCGTACCCTCGCCCTGGCCTCTCTCGACGTACTGCTGCGCCGCTCCGAGGAAGCGAAACGAACGGCGTGCGCCTCATTTGAACCGCACTCTCCCTGGCATCTCACCAGCGGTTGGCGTCTCAACTTTGACAACCACCATGAACTGCACTTCGCCGATGGCGAGGAAACGGTCGCGGTGAAGGTTCACTACCGCATGGGGGGGTATCTCCTCGATCTTCCGGGAGGTGAGCTGCTGGTACGGGGGGAGATTGACGCCGGCGGCGACCTGCTGGCCGATCTTGGCGGGGCGCGGGTGAAGGCTACCGTAGTCCGCCACGGCAGCACCCTCACGATCATGGAGCAGGGGAGGAGCCATATCCTGAGTGTCCACGACCCGTACGCCCAGAGCGGGGACGCAGAGGTGGACGCAGGAAGGCTCACAGCGCCGATGCCGGGCAAGGTTGTGGCGGTCATGGTGGTGCCGGGGGAAAAGGTGGAGAAGGGGCGCCCCCTGATGATTCTGGAGGCGATGAAGATGGAGCATACCATCAGCGCCCCCAGGGAGGGTTTCGTATCGCGCCTCAACTTCACCGTCGGCTCTCTGGTAAACGATGGGGCAGAATTACTGGCCTTGGCCGATGTGCTGGAGGCCTGAGATGAGCATGCCGAAGCGGGTAAAGATGGTGGAGGTCGGGCCGCGGGACGGCCTTCAGAATGAGAAGAGAATCATTCCGGCTGCGGTGAAGATCGGGCTCATTGACCGGTTGTCGGAGTCGGGGCTTCGCGTGATCGAGACGACAAGTTTCGTCTCGCCGAAATGGGTGCCGCAGATGGCAGACAACGCGCAGGTTCTGGTCGGTATCGAACGCTTCTCAGGGGTCATGTATCCGGTGCTGGTCCCGAACCTGAAGGGGCTTGAGGAGGCGCTGGCCGCCGGGGCGGAGGAAATCGCCGTATTCGCATCCGCCTCCGAGACATTTTCCCGCAAAAATATCAACTGTTCCATCGCCGGGAGCGTGGAGCGCTTCGCCGAAGTGATCGATGTTGCCAGAAAGCGCGGGGTACGGGCCAGGGGCTATGTCTCCTGTGTCCTCGGCTGCCCCTACGAGGGAGAGGTTCTTCCGTCCGCCGTCGCCGCCGTTGCCGCGCTGCTCTCCGAGCTCGGTTGCTACGAGGTTTCCCTTGGCGACACGGTCGGCGTCGGAACCCCGGCAAAGGCAGTGGCCATGGTCGATGCGGTAGCGGCCAGGATGCCGATCGAGCGGCTTGCGGTCCATTTTCACGACACCTACGGCCAGGCTCTGGCGAACATCATGGCGGTGCTGGAACGGGGGGTGGGCGTGGTTGACAGCTCGGTGGCCGGTCTCGGCGGATGTCCTTACGCAGACGGTGCGGCCGGCAATGTGGCGAGCGAGGATCTCCTCTACATGCTGGACGGCCTCGGCATCGAGACCGGGGTTGATCTGGAGAAGCTTGTTGCCGCCGGGAACTACATCTCCGACTACCTCGAACGCCTGTCCGGCTCAAAGGTGGCCCGAGCCATGGAGTGCAAAAGCGAAGCGATCATGTAACGTCACAACCTTGGTATGTCAGCTCAAATCCGGGTGATCACGGCGATAGCCCCTACTCACGTTTCACATCAGGCTCTCCGGCTAGGGGGGGCTGTTCAGGTTAACCACAAAAAAACAAAGGAGGCACCACCCATGTCCAGCCTGGCACTCGCCGCACGTAATTATGAGAAGGAGTACCTGCAGAAGCTCCGCACCCCTGAAGAGGCCGCGTCAATGGTAACATCCGGGGATCACCTCTGCTTCCCCATCTGCGCCGGTGAGCCGACGCTCTTCGTCAAGGCTCTTGCGGCCCGGAAGCACGATTTGCAGGGGGTGGTGGTCAATCAGCAGCATCACCTCTGCCCCGACTACCTGACCGAAGAATCAATTCCTCACATAAAGGTCAACTCATGGTTCACCAGCCACGTTTCCCGCAAGGCGGTCCAAAACGGCTGGGCCGATTTTGTCCCCAACTATTTTCATGAAGTGCCGAAACTTTTGCGGGAGTATTGGCCGATCGACATTGCCGGGACGGTGGTATCGCCGATGGACGAACACGGCTTTTTCACCTGCAGCCTCTCGGTTGCCTACACGATGGAAGCGGTCAAGAAGGCGAAGAGGGTGGTGGTGCAGGTTAACCCCAATGTTCCCCGTACCTATGGCAACTGCCATATCCATATCTCCGAGATCGACTGCATCATCGAGTGTAACGAACCGATTGTCGAGCTTAAGATCCCCCCTATCACCCAGGTGGAGGAATCTATCGGCGGCTATATCGCCGATCTGATCGAAAACGGTTCCACTCTTCAACTCGGGATTGGCGGAATCCCTAACGCGGTATGCAAGGCGCTTATGAATAAAAAAGATCTGGGAATCCATACCGAGATGATCACGGACGGAATGGTGGACCTTTTGCTTTCCGGTGCGGTAAACAACTCCAAAAAGAACATCCTCCCGGGGAAGACGCTCGGCACCTTCGCTCTGGGGACCAAGCGCCTCTATGAGTTCATGAACGATAACCCGATGATAGAGATGCACCCGGTTGACTTTACCAACGACCCCTACAACATCGGGAGAAACGATAATGTGGTCGCGATCAACGCCACCATCGAGGTCGATCTCCTCGGGCAGTGCTGTTCCGAATCCCTTGGACACGTCCAGTGGAGCGGTACCGGTGGCCAGGCCGATTTTGTCCGGGGAGCGAACATATCCCGCGGGGGGAAAAGCTTTATCACTACCGCCGCTACCGCCAAGAACGGCACGGTATCCAGCATCGTGCCGACCCTTAAGGCAGGGGCTGTTGTCACCACTCACAAAAACGATGTTGATCATGTGGTGACCGAGTTCGGAGTTGCAAAGCTCAGGGGACAGACCGCCCGGCAGCGGGCCCTCAACCTGATCAATATCGCCCATCCGGACTTCCGGGAGGAGCTGATGGCCGAAGCACGGCGGATGAACCGGATCTAAATGAACAGAATGGCCCGGTACCTCCCAAGGCCTGGGACCTGCAGTGTGTGCCGGTGGAGGAGACACCTCCTTTACCCGGCGCACGCTACCACCCATGCCACAAAAAAACTCAAAGGAGATCGACATGTCAGAAGCCTGTTGCGCCCCCGGACTGATGCCCCCCCAGAGTGTCAACCTCGATGATGGGATCCGTCTGCTCTACGACCTGAA
>JBAVTM010000519.1:0-2732 GCA_049696195.1 Desulfuromonadaceae bacterium
CGGCAGCCCTGATTGTAGCCGAAGCGGTGGTGGCGATCGAAATAGCCGATGCTCTGCTGGGAAAGTTCGGCGGCGATTCGATCTTTGAAATCCGGCGAAATCTTGAAGGATACCGGGAGCAGATCCGTAATTGTTGAGAGATCGGCCTCTGCTGTCCGGAGGGGGTGCCGTAAAGCGCGCAAAAACAGTGACTGATGAGCGTGAACAATTTATGCCGCCGCAGATATTAGAATTGACACGGATGAAAAATCCGTGGAAGATGGCGCAATAGAGATTCTATGCCGTGTGAAGGGGTTTTCCGAGTGAGTGTGCTGACCGTAAATCTTGCCGCGAACAGCTATGAGATTGTCATTGAACGCGGCATTCTCGCTTCGCTCGGCCAGCGGTGCCGTGACGTTGGATTAAAAGGAATGGCTGCAGTCATTACCAATCCGACCGTATCCGCCCTGTATGGGCGGGCTGTACAGGAATCTCTGGCGTCTGCCGGCTTCACCGTTGCGCAGATAGAGATGCCGGACGGAGAGGAATATAAGAACAGTACGACACTGAATCAGCTGTACGATGATCTTCTTGCGGCCGGTGTCGATCGCAGTTCTTTCGTGGTTGCACTTGGAGGGGGTGTCGTGGGGGACGTGGCCGGCTATGCCGCCGCAACCTGGATGAGGGGTATCCCGTTCGTTCAGGTGCCGACCACTCTTTTAGCCCAGGTTGACAGCAGTGTCGGCGGCAAAACAGGCATTGACCATCCGAAGGGTAAAAATCTGATCGGCGCCTTTTACCAACCCCGCCTGGTGCTGATTGACGTCGACACCCTCGCTACCCTTGACCAGCGTCAATTCCGTGCCGGGCTTGCCGAGGTTATCAAATACGGGGTGGTTTTTGACCTTCCGTATTTTGAATTCGTAGAGACAAACTGTGCCAAGCTTCTGGCGATGGAGCCGGACGTACTGATTGAAATCATCCGCAGATCCTGCCAATTGAAGGCCCAGGTGGTAGAGCTCGATGAAAAGGAAGCCGGTTTGCGGGCCGTCCTGAATTACGGTCACACGCTCGGCCACGCCTTTGAATCCCTCTCCGGCTATCGTGCCCTGGTGCATGGTGAGGCTGTCGCAATCGGGATGGTGCTGGCAGCCAGGGTTTCGGCTGCCGAAGGCCTCTGCAGCCGGGAAGAGTGTTCAAGGATTTCCGCTCTCATTTCCCGGTGCGGACTGCCGGTTGAAATTCCTCACTATGACCGTCGGCAGCTTCTGAATGCCGTTGCTGCCGACAAAAAATCCAAAGGCGGCCGTATTACCTTTATCTGTAACAAGGGCATCGGCATGTATGCCATGTCGCACCATACTCCTGAAGAGCTGCTCGTACTGAGCGGGCTGGAGGCGTGACCATGCAGGAATCAGCGTCATTCTGGACGGACATCAAAGATCTTGAGGGCCGGCTTGCAAAATCCCCGGGCTCGTTCTGCTTTGCCCGGCTGTCAGATGTATACCTCAAGGTCGGGTTGGTAGATGATGCCCTTCATGTTGCGCGACAGGGAGTAATGAAACATCCGCGATATCTGTCCGGTCAAAGGGCCCTTTCTCTGGCATGCTATGCCAAGGGGGCTAATGATGAGGCTCGAGCGGCTTTAAGGCTGGTTACCGAGGCGATGCCCGAGGATGTGCCGTCTTAAAAGCTTTTGGGGCGCCTCCTTTCCGAGGCGGGTGACCAGGAGGCTGCCTGTAAGGCATTCCGGACGGTGCTGGAGTTTGCCCCGGATGATGTGGAAAGCCGGATCGAACTGGAAGCGCTTGAGCGATCAGCAGGGATAGCGTCTTCATCCCTTGATTCCGATGATGAAGAGATTATTGAGGACCTGGAGATACTGGAAGAAACAGATGCTCCGGAGAATGTCCAGCCGGAAGCGCGATTCCAGCTCCGGGAGACTCCCCCCGAGCCTGATGTCGTGGCGGTTGCACATCACGATCCTCTTTCAACAGGTACCCTTGCGGAGCTGTACGTCAGACAGGGATTTATCCATAAGGCGCTTGAAATTTATCGCGCCATTCTGGACGACAATCCGGCGGATCGCGTCATAGCAAGGCGGGTGGCCGAGCTTGAGGAGTTGGAAGCCGGTGCTGCAGAACCTGGTACAGCATTTGACGATACTGTTGAGGAAGAAGCTGAGGTTGAGTCCGCTTTCGGCATGCCTGCCGAAGCGTTTTTTCAGGAAACCGGGGCGGCGGCGCTGCCGGAGTCTGATGGTCTACCTGCGCTTGAACGACAGCAGGCATGTGCAGAGATTTCCGGGCAGGAGAGTAGCGCATCTCCGTTACCTCTGAAGGGGACAGCGGACAATGCGCTCGCCGTTCTTGACGGGTGGCTTGAAAATATCGGGAGGATTAAATCATGTCGCTAAGAGTTTTACTGAACACGATTGTCCAGAGTGTTGATGGAGCCTTAGCCGCAATAATAATGGCTTACGACGGTATACCGATTGATGAAGTCTCTGTCGAGCAGTCGGAGTTCGATATGCAGCTCCTGTCGGTTGAGTATGCAACCGTACTGAAAGAAATCAAACGTGCTGTTGACGTTATTAAAATGGGAGACCTTGAAGAGGTCTCTATTTCAACCACCCGAACCTGTATTGTTGTCAGGGTTTTAAGCGATGATCTTTTTGCCGCTCTTATAATGAGTCGTGATGGAAATATCGGCAAGGGTTTGGCTGCCGTAGATCCCGGGCTCACGTTTTCCAA
>JBAVTM010000520.1:0-1741 GCA_049696195.1 Desulfuromonadaceae bacterium
CCCTATACCTGCATCAGCGATAGCCTTAGTACCTGCTTCCAAAATCAAATTTTTCAACGAAGTTTCCGGGAATCTGCCGAATTTGGTTTCACCTATGCCAACGACGGATACACTACGCATTTCTCACCTCTCCGGTTTCTTGATACATGGATTACTGCACTTCAATCGTCTTCAGCAGCGGATCAATTCTCAATTTAGATTCGGTTACAAGTTGCACATCTTCAACCGAAAACCCTGGAGCGATTTCCTTCAACTCCAAGCCGGTCTTGGTAACATCAATGACCGCCCTGTCGGTGATAATACGATTCACAACCCCTTTACCCGTTAGCGGCAGGGAACAACTGTTCACGATTTTGGGCTGACCGTTCTTACTGCAATGCTCCATGATTACGACGACCCGTTGCGCACCATTAACCAGATCCATGGCGCCCCCCGGACCCTTCACCATTTTGCCGGGCACTACCCAGTTGGCAAGGTCTCCATCCACTGACACTTCCATGCCGCCCAGGATGGAGAGATTTATATGACCGCCACGGATCATGGCGAATGACTCGGCACTGGAAAACAGACTGGCGCCTGGAATCATTGTGATCGTCTCTTTCCCGGCATTAATCAGCTCCGGGTCAACTTCATCTTCCGTCGGATAGGGGCCGATCCCAAGCAAGCCGTTTTCGGACTGCAAGACCACGTGCTTGTCCTTAGGGATGTAGTTGGCAACCAGCGTTGGAATGCCGATACCCAGATTCACATAAAATCCGCCTTCTATTTCCTGCGCAGCACGTTGTGCAATCTGCTCTCTGGTCAATGACATTTATTTCTCCTTAGGAACGAACCGTTCTGCGCTCAATGCGTTTCTCATAACCGGAACATTCGATGATCCGTTGCACGTAAATCCCTGGGGTATGGATAAAGTTGGGATCAAGCTCTCCTGATTCCACCAGTTGCTCTACTTCGGCAACGGTAACCTTGCCGGCTGCTGCCATCATCGGGTTGAAGTTACACGACGTCTTGTTGTAAATGAGATTGCCCGTTGTATCGCCTGTGCAGGCCTTGACAAAGGAAAAGTCCGCTGTCAGGCCGGTTTCGAGAACGTACTCCTTACCATTGAAGCCCTTTACTTCCTTACCCTCGGTAAGCTGGGTTCCCACACCGGCCGGGGTGTAAAAAGCCGGAATACCGGCACCCCCGGCCCTGATCCTCTCCGCCAGGGTACCTTGCGGGACAAACTCCAGCTCCAACTCGCCGGACAGGAATTGCCGTTCAAACTCTCTGTTTTCGCCCACGTACGAAGCGACCATCTTCCGTATCTGCCTGGTGGTTAGCAGGGTGCCAAGCGCGTAGTCGTCAACACCGCAATTATTGGAAATAATTGTCAGGTTCTTGGTTCCCTTCCGCAGCAACCCCTCGATCAGCTTCTCAGGGATGCCGACGAGCCCAAAACCACCAACCATTATGGTCGCACCGTCTTGAATGTCGTTTATCGCTTCTTCTATTGAACTCTGGACTTTCATGCGTTCTCTCCTTGCGCCGTGAATCATTCCCTATCACGAAAGCGAATAAACGGCCGGGTGGTTTCACCCGGCCGTAATCAGACTAGTCAGCGCGTTCCGGCAAGGGGAGATGTACCCACTCATTGTAGTACGCCTCGATATCTGGTTCGAAGTCGTGAATCACCGGATACCAAGGTGTCGGCGCTT
Source organism: Desulfuromonadaceae bacterium (assembly GCA_049696195.1). Taxonomy (GTDB): domain Bacteria; phylum Desulfobacterota; class Desulfuromonadia; order Geobacterales; family Pseudopelobacteraceae; genus JACRCG01. The sequence goes on from JBAVTM010000520.1 coordinate 1,698, forward strand.
CGATATCCTGCATTATGCAGCAGGTCGGGCAACAGTACTCCCGG
>JBAVTM010000521.1:0-3503 GCA_049696195.1 Desulfuromonadaceae bacterium
AAGACGAACTGCCCGCTTCCAAACCTCCAAATCCTCAAATTTCATTCCTAGATCCTCATTCCTCTAACCTCGTACCTCGTTCCTGCCTTTCCTCGTACCTCGTTCCTGCCTTTCCTCGCACCTGCCTTTGCCTTACAACCCCGCCGCAATCAGCACGCCTGCCGCAAGTGCAAGATTGCCGAGGATGATGGCCATGTCCTTGATTTCACGCATCCAGGCGAGGTTTTCGAATTTCTGGGGAACGATGACGCTATCGCCCGGCTCCAGGGTAGTGGACATGAATCCGCTGAAGAACAGGTTCTTAAACATTGAAACCTGCTGCCTGCTTACGACCGTTCCGTCAGCACGAACAATATAGATATCTCTTTCTTCCGCAGACCTGATCGGGCCGCCCGCTTTCTCCAGATAAAACGCCACATCATCATCGCCAACCGGGATAAAGCTGGTCGGGTTATAGACCTGGCCCAGGACGTTGACGGCGCTCGGCATCTGGGGGACTTCCAACAGATCGCCACCCATGAGCTCCACGTCATGGCGGGAGCCCTTGAAATTGGGAGAATCCATGTGAATCACGAGCCGTCCTTCCGCCTTTGACGTCTTCAGTAACGCTATGGACCGCTGCAGGCTCTCAAGGGCCGCCTTGGTCGCCTCCAGCTCTTCCTTCGAGGAGGCGACCGAAGCCAGTTCCGCTTGCTTTTTCAGGATTTCCTGTTCGGTTTTCACCACAAACTCATCCATCCTCTTCTGCTGCAGCTCCCGCGTGGACACCCTGGTAAACTTGGCGGCACGCAGATATGCCTTTTCGTTAAAGCCGCCGGCCCGCTCGATCAGTGTGCTCAGTCTCTCCCCTTTATAGATCGAGTATACCCCGGGAAAGCGGAATTCGCCCTGGAGCGTGACATACCTCTCCTTTTCTTCTGCCCAGTTTGGTATTTTCCTGATGCTCAACTCGTCGAAAGGGGCAAGGACCAGGTTGTCCTTAGGGTTGCCTTTGATGGCCTCTCCCAGGTTGATTACGATGGGAAACGACGATACCGACTCACCGGTTTGCTTGATGCGATTTATTTCGGCATTCTTCAGATAAGCGGTAATTTTGGGGTTGCCCGCCAACAACAGGAGATCACGGACCGTCATGTTGGTAAAGAGCCGGTATTCGCCGGGACGTTGCACTTCCCCGTTCACCTTGACCTTGGGCATCTCCTCCATCTCCCAGCGAGAGAATATCCGTACCTTGTCGAACTCCTTCAGCTCCAGGTCATGCCCGGGATCACCCGCCAGCGCCTTGGCGACATTGACGAAGAGTTTCTCCGGATGATAATCCGGCGGATAAAGCCGGGTGATTTCTGCAGCGTCTGTATAATATTCGGGAAGGAGATTATCCTGGAGCAATAGCCGGCTCAGGCGCATGCCGGTCTGGAGGGCATAGTCTCCGGGGCGGAGCACATAGCCGTCGAGTCTGACATGGTCCCGCAATGTTGCATCGATGGGGAATATTTTGACAATGTCCATATCCTGGATTCTTATGTTCGCCAGAATCTGATCCAGAGTTTTACTCCCACCCTTAGGATCGATGTTGAAATCGGCTACCACCTTTTTTTCATGGGCGTCAACTCTCGAAATCTGTACCCTCTGGAGATAACCGGTAGGGAGAAAACCTTCCGCCAGCGCGATCAGATCACCCATAACCTTTTCTTCCTTGAGCTCATAGAAGGCGGGTCTTTTCACGTTTCCCGCGATTCCGGCAACCCTGCCGATAACCGGTACAAAGATGGTGTCGCCGGGCTGGAGACGAATGTCCCTGCTTTTGTCCCCTTTGAGAAAAAAATCGTAGAGATCCACTGTTTCTACGACCCTCCCCCCCCGTTTAACCTGGATATTCCGCAGGGTGCCGGTTTTCAGCGGCCCGCCGGAGACACTGAGGGCGTTGATCAACGTCGAGAGCGGGCTCAGGTTATAGTCGCCGGGCGCTTTTACCTCACCGACCACATACACCTTGATGCCTCGCAGCTTCCCCATGGTCACATTCAGGTCGAAATCTTTGAAGTTCTTTGACAAGTTGGCCTTCAAGACAGCCGGCAGCCGTTCGAAGGTGATTCCCCAGACCTTTATGTTCCCCACCTTCGGGAGCACAATTTCTCCGCTCCGGTTGACCTCCAATTCATGGGTTCCTTCGACGCTTCCCCAGAGGTTGACGATGATCCTGTCTCCCGGACCGATGACATAATCAGGACCGACCGGGATGTCGGTGAGCGGCGCAAAACCGGCCGCGGACGGCCTGAAAAAATTGTAGCCGAACTGGGTGAGATTTTTTACCTGGTATGGCTGGGGGTGGGCATTATCTCCCGCCGTCTCATCGGCGAAAGCAGCCTTTTCAATGGCGGAAAGCTCCGCTTGATCTACCGCCTCTCCGCTTTCCACTCCGACATTTTTGACTTTTTCTGCGCCCCCCTCCGATCTTGTGCCTTCGGTACTTCTAAGGGTCGATGTTTCTGCCGTCCGCGGGTGCGGGATTGCCGATGTGATCACCGAGAATGCGGGGGGAGATGCGACAGGACGATATGATGACGGTTGCAGCGACTTTGCTGGAAGGGATGGAGAAAGTCCCTCGGCACAAACTCCATGGTAATTGAATATCACCACGGAAATCCACATCAGGGGAATATATAGTAACTTTCCTCTTTTCAAAGTGCCTCTCCTCTCATCCAGGTTCCCGGGCATCAGAGTAACCTGCAGCAATTCTATCAGCTCGCTCTGTCGCGGGAGATAGGTGAATGTCTGTTTATAAAGACGGATGTTCAAGTAGAAATTGGTAGGTCATTAAGAAGGATGTTATACGATTTTGTCCTATATGAAAGGAATAATTCAATTGAATGAAGATAACGCGGATAATCAGAGGGTAAAGTAGAAGGTCGCCCCCTTCCCTTTTTCCCCATCGGCCCAGATTCTGCCGCCGTGACGCAGGATGATCCTGTATACCGTTGCCAGGCCGATGCCCGACCCTTCAAAATCGTCATCGCATTGAAGACGTTGAAAGGGGACAAACAGTTTTTCCGACTCCTGCGGATCGAAGCCGGCCCCGTTATCGCGAACAAAATAAACAAGATCCTCCTCCCTGTTGATCGTGCCGAACTCGATCCGGGCATCGTCTTTTGTCGCGGAGTATTTCCAGGCATTACCGAGCAGATTTTCAAAGACTATCCGCAGCAAGCCGGGGTCGCCGTACCCGCTGACACCTTCGGCTATGCAGAATGTCACGTGGCGTTCCGGCTCATTCGCCAGCAGGTTGTCCCGGATTTCATTGACAATATCACTGAGGCCGGTCCATTTTTTGTCCGCATGTTTTTGCGAGTTTGTGGAAAATTTGAGCAGCGAAGCGACAAGGCAGTTCATACGGGCGCTTTCCCGGTTTATTACCTGAAGATACCCTTTGCCGGCATCGTCCAGCGCCCCGGCCTGAGTGTCGAGCAGTCTCCGGGAGAGATCACGGATGGTGACCATGGGTG
>JBAVTM010000522.1:0-4813 GCA_049696195.1 Desulfuromonadaceae bacterium
GTATTCTGTCGCACCCCCCGTTTTTTTCTTTGCCTCCCCCCTCCGATTGCAGGTAATATGTCCGCGTTTATCCAACCCCAACGGAATCCGAATCAATGAGCATAGAAGAAGCAAAAAAAGAAAAACTGATCAAGGAGTTGCAGGGGATGGCGCTGGGTACCGTCGGTGTCTTCATCCTGCTCGCGTTTCTGACCTATAATTCCGCCGATGTGTCCTGGAACAGCTACTCCAACGAGGGGGGGATCCACAACCTCGGGGGGCGCCTGGGGGCGCAGATAGCAGACCTGTTTTTTTCCAGCTTCGGCCTCGCCTCGTACCTGATCCCGATGGCGCTGCTCTACATGGCCTACACCCTCTTCCGTTTCAAGGAGATCCGCCTCCGTTCCTACAAGCTGGCGGCCGCTTTCGGCCTCCTCTTCTCCCTGGCGACGCTGTTTGCCTTTTTCCGTGACAAAACCGTACTGTTCGGCCAGCAGGTGGCAACCGGCGGAGCGGTCGGCGTGATCGTGGCCCGGGCCCTCAAGAGTACCGTAGGCGTCACCGGCGCACTGCTCCTGCTGCTGCCGCTGCTGGCCGCCTCGATCATGATCCTTTCGAAATTCTCCTTTATTCTGTATGCCGGCTGGTGGCTGGAGCATTTCAAAAACAAGTGGGCCGCCTGGCAGAAGCAACGCGGCCGCGATCGCGAGGAAAAACAGAAGGAAAAAGCCAAGAGCGAAGGCATTACGATTGCAGCCGCGGGGCCGGTCATCAAGCCGCTGGCGCCGCCTCCGCCGCGGCCTAATATCCTCAAGAAGGAGAAGGACAAGAAAAAAGAGGACGCCAAAACGGCCGCGGTACAGGAGACCTTCGAATTCATCAAGGCCGAAGGGGATTTTCATACTCCCCCCTTCTCGCTGCTGGATGTTCCCCCCGCCACCGAAAAAACGCTCGACCGCGATGCATTGACGATGAATGCGCGGCTGCTGGAGAAGAAGCTCAAGGATTACAACATCGACGGTGAAGTCGTCGAGATCTGCCCCGGCCCGGTCATCACGATGTATGAATTTTCTCCGGCCCCCGGCATCAAGATCAGCCGCATTGCCGGCCTGACCGATGACCTGACGATGGCGCTGCAGGCGATGTCGATCCGCATCGTGGCGCCGATCCCCGGCAAGGGGGTGGTCGGCATCGAGGTCCCCAATCGTGACCGCGACATGGTCTTTCTGCGCGAAATTTTCAACTGCGAGCACTTTTCGCACAGCAAGATGAAGCTGCCGCTGGCCCTGGGCAAGGACATCGCCGGGCTTCCGGTCGTAACCGACCTCGCCAAGGCGCCGCATCTGCTGGTGGCCGGTTCAACCGGTTCCGGAAAGTCGGTCTCGATCAACACGATGATCCTCTCCCTGCTCTACACCTCCACCCCCAAGGATGTGCGCATGATCATGGTTGACCCCAAGATGCTGGAGTTCTCCATGTACGAGGGGATCCCGCACCTGCTGCTGCCGGTGGTAACCGAACCGAAGAAGGCGTCTCTGGCGCTCAAATGGGCGGTGAACGAGATGGAGCGCCGCTATCAGCTGCTCTCCGACAAGGGTGTCCGCAACATCGACTCCTACAACAAGAAGCTGGCCGGCGAACTCCTCGAACAGGAAGAGCTGGATTCGATATCCGATGCCGAAATCATCGAGGAACTTGAGGAAATTGCCGGGGAGGATGAAGCATCAGCCGATCCGATCCCCTTCGCCGTTGACGATGATGTGATACTGGAGCACAGCCACCTCCCCTATATCGTGGTGATCGTGGACGAGCTGGCCGACCTGATGATGGTGGCGGGGCGCGAAGTCGAGGAGCACATCGCCCGCCTGGCCCAGAAGGCACGGGCCTCCGGCATCCACCTGATCCTGGCGACCCAGCGCCCGTCCGTCGATGTCATAACCGGACTGATCAAGGCCAACCTGCCGTCGCGCATTTCCTTCCAGGTCACGTCAAAAGTGGATTCACGCACGATCCTGGACACCAACGGCGCCGAAAGTCTGCTGGGCAACGGCGACATGCTCTACATGCCCCCCGGGACCTCGCGCCTGCAGCGAATTCACGGCGCCTTTGTTTCCGACTCCGAGGTGCAGCGCGTCGTGGACTTCCTCAAGAAGCAGGGGAAGCCGGTCTATGAAAAGTCGATCCTGGAGATGAAGGACAGCGATGAAAAGGGAAGCAGCGAGGACGAGGTGCAGGACGAACGCTGGGAGGATGCGTTGCGGCTGGTTGCGGAAACCAGGCAGGCCAGCATCTCCATGGTGCAGCGCCGTCTCCGGATCGGCTACAACCGCGCCGCCCGGATCGTCGAGATGATGGAGAGCGAGGGGATGATCGCCCAGAGCGACGGCACCAGCAAACCGCGGGAAATTTATATGGATGTGATCAACGCCTATCTGAATTCGCAACTGACGAGGTAAGAGGATATGAGTCCGATACAGGCCGCCGCCATTCAGTTCAACGTCAAGCAGGGGGATGTGGACGCCAACCTGGCCTATGTTCGCGAGGCGCTTCACCGCGCGGCCGCACAGGGGGCCAACCTGGCCGTACTGCCGGAGATGTGGTCAAGCGGGTTTGCCTACAGGGATATGAACCGGCTGGCCCTGCGGACAGAGGGGATTGTGGCGGAGCTGCTGGAGCTTTCGGCGCGGCACAAGCTGGTGATCATCGGCAGCATGCCGGAACCGAACGGCGACAAGGTATTCAATACGGTCTATGTCCTGGATAACGGCAAGCTTTCCGGGGTCTACCGCAAGATTCACCTCTTTTCGCTGCTCGGGGAGGACCGTGCCTTCTCCGGCGGCGATTCATGGCTGCTGGCGGATACTTCGATCGGCAAGGTGGGGGTCATCATCTGTTACGACCTGCGCTTTCCCGAACTTTCGCGGCGGCTGGCGGTCGAAGGGGCCCGGGTGATCTGCGTGCCCGCCCAGTGGCCCAAGCCGCGCCAGGAGCACTGGCGGGCGCTGCTGCGGGCACGGGCGATCGAAAACCAGCTCTTCGTAGTCGCCTGCAACGCCTGCGGGATCATCGGCAAACTGGATTTTTTCGGGATGAGCATGATCATCGATCCCAAAGGGGAGCTGCTTGCAGAAGCGGGTGAGAGCGAGGGAGAGATTATCGCGCCGCTTGACATGCAGGCGATGAGCGACTGGCGGGCGCAAATACCCTGCTTCAACGACCGCAGGCCGGAGAGCTATTAAACCGCCTTTTCACACGTACAGCTTCTTCAACAGTTCCGGCCGGTGCAGGGCCTTGCGCAAGGTACTCCGCACCGCTTCAACCTCTTTAAACCCTTCTTCCTTTGACATGAAACCGCTCTTGTAGCGCAACTGCAGGCTTTTGCGCAGAGCGTCGGCAGCGGCCAGCGCCTTCTCTCCGGTTGGATCCACCTTCAGAAATTTCGAATCATCCGGATGCTGCAGAAAATCAAAGATCGCTTCCCTGGCCAATTCCATATACTCGTCCCGATCAGCCTCCGACAGTTGGTATCGCGACTTGCTGGAGAGAGTCTGCAGGATTTTTTGCAGCTTCTCCACCCGGGCCAGCACCAGAATCGAACTTAAAATCCGTTTGTTGGTGCCGAACGAGAAGATGGTCGTCGTCAGCACATTGCGCAGCAATACATCGTTGGCGCGCCTGTCGGCACAGCAGACAATGCGCGCCAGGTCCCAGACATCCTTCTCCACAAACGCCTCAAAACGCATCTCCCAGTAGGTGTGTTTCATGGTTATCGTTGGGAACGAACGGATGATTTTGTAGGGGACATAATAATTATGGGCAACCGTATCCGCCGCCAGATGGCAGAGATATCCGTATGCGCAGGCTTTCTGATGGTCGGTTCCGGCCGCTTTCAGCAGAGTCCGGCCGATGCCCCAGCGATGGCAGTGGAGCAGATAATGGGTGTATTTTTTGCCGACCGTAATATCGGGAGCGAGGCAGCCATACAGAAAATCTTTGGGATGGGCCGCAAGAAGAGCGGCAATATCCCCCCCCACCAGCTCCAGATTTGCCAGTACATGGACCCCCAGCTGCATATGAATACCCCCGCCCCAGGCGAAGGCGTCGGTCGGAAGCAGGGTCGCTGCAATGGCTATTAATAGAATCATCATAACGTTCTTTCGTTTTGACAGGCATGGTGCTTACTGGTAGATTGTGTGCTGATTGTACGCCAGATTGTACGGCGATGCATTCAAAATTATCAGGCAGGAGCAGTTCCCGTGGAGATGCATTCACCCCGACATTCCGTCCAGTCCCACCTTTGTGCATCGCTCACCGCCTATCTGCAGGATCTCCAGGAAAGCGGTCTGGACGGCATTCCGGCAGCACTGATGACCGCAGCAGCAGATGAGGCCCCGCCGCAACCGAACGCTGCTTCTGAAGAGGACAGAGAGAGCCCGATGACTGATCAACCGAACGCAGCGAAAAAACATGAGACTCTTGAGCAGATCAGAAAAGATCTGGGACAATGCCAGCGCTGCAAACTGGGCGCCACCAGGAAAAACCTGGTATTCGGGGTCGGAAATCCGAAGGCCCGGCTCGTTTTCGTCGGCGAAGCGCCGGGAGCCGATGAGGATGCCCAGGGGGAGCCGTTTGTCGGCGACGCCGGCAAAATGCTGAACCGCATCATCGCCGCAATGGAGTTGAAGCGCGAAGATGTCTATATCTGCAACGTGGTCAAGAGCCGCCCGCCACAGAACCGGCCGCCCGAAGCCGATGAGGTCGCCGCCTGCATGCCGTTCCTGCTGCGCCAGCTCGCCTCGATCAACCCGGAGGTGATTGTGGCGCTCGGCAGTTC
>JBAVTM010000523.1:0-6430 GCA_049696195.1 Desulfuromonadaceae bacterium
GCGGGAGCATTTCCCCATGGACCACATGTTCCTTGATATCAAGGACAAAAGCCACGGGGTGATTCGCCAAGGGGGTTGGTTACAGAAGATTGACTGGAAGGAATAAAGAAATGACTACAATCGGCACAAAAAAGGGACCCGCCGTTAAGCAGGTCCCTGAATTTATTTGGTTGCGGGGACAGGATTTGAACCTGTGACCTTCGGGTTATGAGCCCGACGAGCTACCAGACTGCTCCACCCCGCGACAAGTGGAAAAAGAGTTATAACAGGATGTGAGGATTGTTGTCAATAAAATAGTTGCTACGGACCAATTTAATTTTAATCCCTGTCGGGGATTGCGATCGCCCCTTTGCCTATTTTTCCGGCAAGTTCTTTTGCTGCGTCCTGATCAAGCCGCTTCCCGACACGAACTCGGAACCAGGTACCCTTATCTCCAAGATGGGATTCCACGATACTGACGTTATATCCTTTGGCAGCCAGTTTGCCGCGCATCGTCTCGGCTTCTGACTTAAGGCTGTACGAAGCGACCTGGACAGTGAAGTCGCTCGTATCCTGGCGGCCGGCCGGCTTTGCCGGTGAGGCCTGAAGGGGCTTTTTATGAGTATTCTCATCGTTCTGGGGTGGCGCCGGCCTGGTTACGTTGGCAGGCATGGCAGCCTGGAGCGGTTGTTTCGCCGGTTTGTCATCCCTTGAATTGATGCCGCTCCCCATTACATTGTTTTTCTTCCCGCTGGGGAGTGACTTATAAAAGCTGAGCGGCGGATCGGCTGCTGTTTCAGTCCCACCAGCTGCTGACGGTTGCGGAGTAGAACCCCCGGATTGCGGCGGCTGAGCGGGAGCAGGGGGCGCAGGTTGTTTGGTCGATGGTGGCGCTTTGGCTTGATGTGGAGAGTTTTCAAGGCTTTGCTGTTCCATCGCCGCCTTGAATCCTGCTTTTGCGGAACGCTGGGAAAGCGTCCAGCCGCTGCCAAAACCGATTCCGAAGCAGAGGAGACCGCTAATAAAGATAACGATCAGCCCGCTTCCGGAGGATACCTTTCGAGGGCGGTTCTGCACCCCCTGGGGAGAGCTGCATGATTTCTTTGGTTCGCTGTAGTCAATGCGCATGGTGGCCTCCGCTACATCCGTTCCGGTGCCGTTATCCCCAGAATGGAGAGTGCGTTTTTCAAGGTCTGTGCGGTCCGCTTCAGCAGGTAGAGACGGGCTTCAGTCAATTTGCGATCTTCGCTGATGACGCGATTCTTGTTGTAGAAACCGTGAAAACAGCTGGCCAGTTCACTCAGGTAATAGGTCAGGCGATGAGGCTCAAAGTGCACGGCGCAGTCATCGACCGTGTCAGGGAGCGCCGTCAGGAGTTTTATCATCTGGAGATCTTCGGGGGTTGAGAGGCAGGCCAGGTCGGCAGGCGCCGGCCTTTCAGGGGCGATGAAACCTTTCTCTGCGGCGTTCTCAAAAATACTGCAGATGCGGGCATGGGCGTACTGGACATAATAGACCGGGTTTTCGTTCGTCTGTTGTTTGGCCAGGTCGATATCGAATACCAATTGGGCATCGGGCTTGCGCATCAGGAAAAAGAAGCGGGTGGCATCACATCCGACCTCATCAATCAGATCACGCAAGGTGACATAGCTGCCGGCTCGTTTGGAGATCTTGACCTCTTCGCCGCCACGCATGACCGTCACCATCTGGTGCAGCACATACTCGGGCCAATCCTGAGGAATTCCGATATCAAGGGCCTGAAGCCCGGCGCGGACCCGGGTGACGGTGCTGTGGTGGTCGGAGCCCTGCTCGTTGATTACACGGGTGAAACCGCGTTCCCACTTGGCCTGATGATAGGCGACGTCCGGGACGAAATAGGTATAACTTCCGTCGGCCTTGCGCATGACGCGATCTTTGTCGTCCCCGAAGTCGGTGGAGCGGAGCCAGAGAGCGCCGTCATGTTCGTAGGCATGGCCGTTGGCGATCAACTTCCGGACAACCGCATCAACTTTCCCCTCGCTGTAGAGTGCCGATTCCAGGGTGTAGACATCGAACGTGACGCCAAAGGCCTCAAGATCAAGGTCCTGTTCGCGGCGCAGCCAGGCAACGGCAAAGTGCCGGATGTCATCGAGATTATCCGGATCCCCGCAGGCGGTCGTATGCTGGTCAGTGGCCTCAACGGTCTCGCGAGCCAGGTAGGCGCGGGCCACATCCTTGATATACTCACCCTGATAGCCGCCTTCCGGCCACCGCGGGTCGTCCGGTTCGATGCCGAGACAGCGCAGCTGTACGGAAAGGGCGAGGTTGCTGATCTGCACCCCGGCATCGTTGTAATAGAATTCCCGGGTCACATCCCAGCCGGCGGCATCAAGCACACGACAGAGTGTATCTCCAATCGCCGCCCCGCGACCATGGCCGATATGCAGCGGTCCGGTCGGGTTGGCGCTGACAAACTCGACCTGTACCTTTTTCCCGGCTCCGCTCGACGTACAGCCAAATTTGTCCCTCTCCGCCTCGATCTCAAGAAGGGATGTCTGCCATGCCGCCTGGGATACGAACAGGTTGATGAAGCCGGGACCGGCGATTTCGCTTTTTGCCAGCAGTCCTCCGCCGTCGCCAAGATGTTTGATGATGATCTCGGCGACCTGGCGTGGCGCTTTGCGCTCGCCCTTGGCCAGCTGCATGGCGATGTTGCAGGAAAAATCTCCATGTTCCGGGTTGGAGGGATGGCCGATAATAATGGGTGGCAGCGGGGATGTCGTCAGTTCTTGCGCCGCGTGGGCTTTGATCAGTGCAGATTCAAGCAGGGGGGCTATTCGGTTTCGCATCATGTTTTTGGCTGTTCTTTCTGATCGATTGGATTGTCTGTTTCATCCGCGCCGCCCTTGATGCAGACATCCCGGGAAAAATCGGGACATCGTGCACCTCCATCGGGGATGCAGAATCGTTTTGAGCAGTTTTCGCGCCAGGCGCAGACGGCGCAGCTTTGTCGAGGCATGGTGTAAGTCCCCAAGATGTTACGGCTGTTTCTTTTCCTGCGGGAACTGGTAGATGACTTCATTGCTGCGCACCAGGCCGAAATCTTTGCGGGCGATGCTTTCAAGGTAGCGGCGGTCGGATGTGAGAGCCACGATCTCGCGCTTCAGCTTCTCATTTTCGCTGCTGCTGTCGGCCAGGCGTGCTTCGATTTTATTCTTGTCCTGCTTTAGTTCAATAATGCGCAGAAGGCCTTTATCACCGAAGACGGTGAAGAAGAGGATGAATGCCAGGCATCCGGCCGGAATGAAATACATCTTCTTTTGAAGGGGCAGATTGAACATTTACCCTTTCCTGATCCGTTCAGCAAAATATGCCGCCGTCGATTTTAGGCCGTTTTCCAGTTCAATTTCAGGTTTCCAGCAGAGCTTTTCGCCAGCCAGGGTGATATCGGGCTGTCGCTGTTTCGGGTCATCCAGCGGAAGCGGCTGGAAGATGATCTTCGACTTTGATCTAGTTATTGTAATGATTTTTTCAGCAAACTCAAGGATTGTATTTTCCACCGGGTTGCCGATATTGACCGGACCGATGAAACCGTCGCATTCCATCATGCGGATCATTCCCTCTACAAGGTCGGAGACATAGCAGAATGAGCGGGTCTGGGAGCCGTCGCCATAGACGGTGATGTCTTCGTTTCTGAGCGCCTGCAGGATGAAATTCGATACCACGCGGCCGTCATGCTCTGCCATGCGCGGGCCATAGGTATTGAAAATGCGGATGATGCGGATGTCGACGCCGTTCTGGCGGTGATAATCCATCATCAGGGTTTCTGCAACCCGTTTCCCTTCGTCATAGCAGCTTCGTATTCCGATCGGGTTGACGTTCCCCCAGTAACTCTCGGTCTGCGGATGCACATGGGGGTCGCCGTACACCTCCGAGGTGGAGGCCTGCAGGATGCGGGCGCGTACCCGTTTGGCCAGTCCGAGCATGTTGATGGTACCCATCACGCTGGTTTTGATCGTCTTGACCGGGTTGTACTGGTAATGAACCGGGGAGGCGGGGCAGGCCAGGTTGTAGATGCGGTCGACTTCAAGCAGGATCGGCTCGGTTATGTCATGGCGGACAAGCTCGAAACGGTGGCTGTCCATCAGGTGGATGATGTTGTTTTTGCTGCCGGTGAAGAAGTTGTCAAGGCAGATGACGTCATGCCCTTCGCCCAGGAGGCGTTCGCAGAGGTGTGAACCTACAAAGCCGGCGCCGCCGGTTACCAGTATGCGCATGTTATTTTACCTCTCCGCAGATGCCGCCGCAGCGCCCGAGCGGGACATAACTGAACCCGCCGGCCGCCATGCGATCCGGTTTGTACAGGTTGCGGCCATCTACAATATGCGGCGATCTGAGTGCACTCTTGATGCGGTCGAAATCCGGATTGCGGTATTCGCTCCAGTCGGTGATGATCGCCAGGGCATCGGCTCCGTCCAGAATATCATACTGGTTGCTGCTGTATTCGATCCGGTCGCCGAATATTTTCCTTGCTTCCCTGATCGCCTCCGGATCATGGGCCCGAACCGTGGCTCCTGCCGCCAGCAGATGTTCTATGATCGTGATAGCCGGAGCTTCGCGCATGTCGTCGGTGCGGGGTTTGAAGGAGAGTCCCCAGCAGGCGACGATGCGGCCGGTGAGGGGTTGTTCTTCGTCCGGGGAGCCGAGCAGCTTGATTAGTTTGGCTGCCAGGACCTCTTTCTGGAGTTCGTTAACCTCTTCAACCGCTTTCAGGAGCAGGAAGTCATAGTTTGATTCTTCGGCGGTTCTGATCAGGGCCTTGACGTCCTTGGGGAAGCAGGAGCCGCCATAGCCGGGACCGGGGAAGAGAAAGTTGTAACCGATGCGGGTGTCGGAGCCGATCCCCTCGCGGACGGCCATGACGTCGGCACCCATCAGTTCGCACAGCCCGGCGATCTGGTTCATGAAGGAGATGCGGGTGGCAAGCATGGCGTTGGCGGCGTATTTGGTCATTTCAGCGCTGCGGATATCCATGACGATCATGCGGTTCTGCTTGCGCATGAAGGGATCGTAGAGCTCTTTCATGATTTCGGCGGTGCGGACGTTGTCGCAGCCGATCACGACCCGGTCCGGTTTCATGAAGTCGTCAATGGCGGCTCCCTCCTTGAGGAACTCGGGGTTGGAGACGACATCGAATTCAAGATCAACGGCGCGACCCGCCAGCTCTTCCTGGACTGCGGCGCGAACCTTGTCGGCGGTGCCGACCGGGACGGTCGATTTGTCGACGATGATCTTGAAGCCGTTCATGACACGGCCGATATCCCGGGCGACACCCAGGACATATTGGAGGTCGGCGGAGCCGTCTTCCCCGGGGGGGGTGCCGACGGCGATGAAGCAGACCAGCGAGGCTTTGACCGCTTCTTCCATGTCGACAGTAAAAGAGAGGCGCCCTTCGGCCTGATTGCGCAGGATCATCTCTTTCAAGCCCGGCTCGTAAATCGGGATGATCCCCTGCTTAAGCCCCTCGATCCGTGTGCTGTCGATATCGACGGCGATTACGCTGTTGCCGCTATCGGCAAAACAGGCGGCGGCCACCAGGCCGACGTAACCGGCACCGAAAATACAGATTTTCATGCACTGCTCCAGAAAATAGTATATGAATCCGTACTCTATATCACACTATACCGCTGAAATTCCAGGATTTAAGCCGGATTCAGATCATTTTTCAATCTCAGGGCTTCAGCGTACGCATCGCTGCGGGATACTCCTGAAATTACAGCCGCTTGTTTCGCGATATCCTTGATGGAAAGCGACCCGTCGGCCATCAGACGGCGGAGCACCTCCGCCAGCGGCTCGCTCTCTCCTGGCGCCGCTTCTCCCGGTGCGATCAAAACAACCACCTCGCCGCGCACAATCCCCTGCGAAACGGCTGCGATAACCTCTGATGCGCTGCCGCGGATAAACTCTTCAAACATCTTGGTAAGTTCCCGGGCAACGATCACCTGCCGCTCTCCCAGTACCTCGCGGATATCGCTCAGGGTTTCCAATAATCGATGGGGGGCTTCGTACAGCACCAGCGTACCCGGCAGGGTGTTCATCCCGGACAGGAAGGTGCGGCGCTTTCCCTGGCGGGATGGCGGAAAACCGGCAAAGGTGAAACTGTCGGTCGGCAGACCGGAGGCGGCAAGGGCCGCAACGGCGGCACAGGCGCCCGGCACCGGAACCACCGGGATATTCTCGGCGACCGCATCACGAACCAGCTGGTAGCCGGGGTCAGAGACACAGGGGGTGCCGGCGTCCGAAATCAGCGCGACCGATTTCCCCTGCCGCAGCGCGTTCAGAATCCGCTCCCCCTTGATCTGCTGGTTATGGTCGAAATAGGAGGTCAGCGGCTTGGATATGCCGAAGTGATTGAGCAGTTTGAGCGAGTGGCGGGTATCCTCGGCCGCGATCAGATCGACTTCCCCGAGGA
>JBAVTM010000524.1:0-1637 GCA_049696195.1 Desulfuromonadaceae bacterium
CCACCTTCTATATCAACAAGCTGACGGTCGCCCGCGTCATCGACAAACGCATCAACCCCCGCTTCGAATCGATGTTTGCCGTCGGGGTGGACGAGATGTCCTGGGACGACCTGGATGAAGCCCATTACGACTGGCCGACGCGCGAAGAGGTCAAGGAGTACCGCGACCGGGTCCGCGCAGAGGTGGACGGCCTGATCCGCGCCCTGCCGCTGACCCTCCCGATCACCTGGGAAGAGCCGTTCTGGGGGATCATGATGGGGATCGAGCACCAGCGGATTCACCTGGAAACCTCGTCGGTGCTGATCCGCCAACTGCCGCTCGACCAGGTGCGGCAGCTTCCGTTCTGGGACATTTGCACCGACGCGGGCGAGCCTCCCGCCAACCGGCTCCTGGATGTGACGGGGGGTACGGTCACGCTCGGCAAGGGGAAAGACCATCCGCTCTACGGCTGGGACAACGAATACGGCACGCACAGTGCTGAAGTACCGGGCTTCAGAGCCGCACAGTACCTGACCTCCAACCGCGAGTTTCTGGCGTTCGTCGAAGATGGCGGCTACCGCGAGCGGCAGTGGTGGAGCGAGGAGGGATGGAGCTGGCGCGAGTTCAGACAGGCCGAACATCCGCTGTTCTGGATCAAGGGGGGTGACGGCTGGAGGCTGCGCACGATGGCCAGCGAGATCGGGATGCCATGGAACTGGCCGGTGGAGGTTAATTACCTCGAAGCCAAAGCGTTCTGCAACTGGAAGTCGGCGAGGACCAGAGCCTCGGTCCGCCTGCCGAGCGAGGATGAATGGAACCGGCTGCGGGACATCTGCAGCATCCCCGACCAGCCGCAGTGGGACAGGGCACCGGGCAACATCAACCTGGAATGGTGGGCCTCCTCCTGCCCGATCGACCGCTTCAGGAACGGCGACTTCTTCGACGTGCTCGGCAACGTCTGGCAATGGACCGAAACCCCGATCTACCCGTTCCACGGCTTCGAGATCCACCCCTGGTACGACGACTTCTCGACCCCGACGTTCGACACGCGCCACAACCTGATCAAGGGGGGCTCCTGGATCTCGACCGGCAACGAGGCGACGCGGGATTCACGATATGCCTTCCGGCGGCATTTTTTCCAGCACGCCGGCTTCCGCTACGTGGAAAGCGCCGCTCCGATCGTCATCCATGATGACCGGTACGAAAGCGATGCCCTGGCGGCCCAGTACTGCGATGCCCACTACGGTCCGGAACACTTCGGCGTCCCCAATTTTCCGGCGGCCTGCGCAAAAATCTGCCTGGAGCAGATGCAGGGTCGCACACTCGGCCACGCCCTCGATCTGGGGTGCGCCCTGGGGAGATCGGCATTCGAGCTGGCACAGGGCGGCTTTGAGCGGGTGACCGGGCTGGACTTTTCCACCCGTTTTTTCCGCCTGGCCGCCCGGATGCAGGAGGAAGGCTCCCTCCGCTACGCGCTGCCGGAAGAGGGGGAAATCGTCTCGTTCCACGAAATCACGCTGACGGAGCTGGGGCTGGAGGCAGTCCGCGAACGGGTGCAGTTTTTCCAGGGTGACGCCTGCAACCTCCCCGAAAAGTTCAGCGGCTACGACCTGATCCTGGCCGCCAACCTGATCGACCGGCTCTACTCGCCGCGCCGG
>JBAVTM010000525.1:0-14756 GCA_049696195.1 Desulfuromonadaceae bacterium
TGGAGTTGCCGTGGCAGTAGGTGGTGGTACACTGGCCGGTGCCGCTGTTATAGGCGGGCACAAGAGTTCCGGTCTTGGTTGCCAGATTACTCCAGGCAAAGGTTGTGGATCCGTTCATGTGGGTGGCACCGCTAAGTGTCACGGTGCCGTGGCAGTCCGTGCAGGCTGTGCTGGCGGAAATACCCAGCGCCTGTGAGGACATATGGTTGGTGTGGGCGCCGACCTTGGCATCGGTGTTTATGGTCACTTTAGTCGGATATGAGGTGTTGTAGAATGGTACTGCCTGGGTTATCGCCCCGGATGTAGGACTGCTGTGGCACATGCCGCACTGATCGGTGGCTGACCAGAGTGTACCTCCCCAAGGCACGATACCGTAACCATGACACACGGCGGTTGAACAGGCACCGTATCCTGTCCCTGGAATAACGCCTCCACCTTTTGAATACGCTGCGCCTACAGCGCTCCCCGAAAAAGAGATCTCAATTGTTCCGTCTGCATGTTTTGCAGTTGCCGCGAACGGTGGATTGGGATCCTTGCCGGCGCCGTTGTGGCAGGTTGGGCAGCTGTACCCGGCTGTTTGTGCATGCTTGACATGGCTTCCCGTAGCAGCAGTGTTGGTCGCCATATTGGCGTGGCAAAGGCCGCAATCCACAGGCCCTGCTCCCCAAACCGGGGCGGCAAACTTCGAAGGAGCACCGACTCCTCCACTCCCCTGAACATTGCTGTGACAATAGCTATTGGAACAATATTCATATCCATTGCCCGGAGAATTGTTCCCCTGGTAATAGCTTGGAGTTGCCCCGTTAGTTGCGGCTGTTCCGGTGAAACCGATGGTGATGAACCCATCCACATGGGTGACAACGGGTGCGGAGCTGTTTGTTACTGAATACCCGGTGCCATGGCAGGCGGAACAATCGTAATTATACCCCTGGACATGTCGCTTGTGGCTGCCGGTTGCTGTGGAGATGTTGGACAGCTTCACCATGGATGCATGGCAGGAACCGCAGGTCATAACGGCACCATTCCAGACGGAAGTGAAAGTGATCGGAGCGCCAACACCTCCTGCTCCCTGGACGTTACTATGGCAATAGAGGTTTGAACAGGCGGCAGAAGTAGGATCCCATGTCCCGCCATTTGCAAACGAGTTGAAGACAACATCCTTCACACCGTTGGTGTGCAGTGAGCGGGCGGTTATGGTGCCAAAGATGGCGGAGTTGCCGGACGCGGTCCCGGCATGACAGACCGTGCAGGTGAAGTTCGGGTTTGCTGCATACCCATTTATGTGTTTGGAGTGGGATACCGACCATGTCGGTAAAGTGGCTCCAGCCGCGCTGTGGCATGTTCCGCACTCACCGGCTGTGCCGATGATTGTCCCCTTGCCCCCGTTCCATGACGGGGTGGTTATTGTGCTGTTGGTTCCCCCACGAGGATTGGCGTTACTATGGCAATAAACAGTGGAGCAGGTTTGGGCTGCCTTGTCATAGACCGGAGACAAACCGCCCGTCGCTGCTACCGTGCCGGTCGTAACATTGAATACGTCCTGATATATACCGTCTTGGTGGTTGTTACCATTATGGCAGTTTACGCATGCCTTCTGGTATGGAGTGCTTGCATGCGAACCATGGCCGGATACACTCTCGTCGGTGAAGGAGGGAGCATTTACATAACCTGCCGCATATCCGCCGGATCCAGCGATGTTAGCCAAGGGTGGATATCCATGGCATGCAGTGCATCCCGTGACCGCACCGACAGAAAAAGAGCCTGAGCTGTTGCCATGTGCATGGCAGTCGTTACAGGTGGCATTCGTCTGCGTCAGATGAAACTGGTAGCCGGATCCGGTTGGAACGGCATGGCATGATTGACACACGCCGGAGTTATCCGATGACATGTAATTTTTAACCGTCGTGGAATTGAAGAATACCTGCCCTCTGCCGGGTCCCATGTTCCGCTTGACCAGCCATACATTTGGCACGCTTCCGTCGCCCAGGTCCACATGGGCGCCGTGGCAATCACTGCACTGGATGTCCTGGCCACGACCGTTATGGGCAACTTTTCCGGCATGGCAGTTTGTGCAGATGTTAATACCGTTGGCCGTCGCAGCGCGCCGATCCGTGCGCAGCAGGCTGCCATCGGAAGGCTGCAGATCGGAAAGGCTGGAAAACGAGTCGAATGTTGAACTGTTCGAGTCGGTTGCATGCACACCGTGACAGCTGCTGCACGAGACCTTGCCGCCAAGGAGTTTCATGGCGGAAGTCGGGTTAGACGGATTGGCGTTTACCGGAGAGGGGTTGAAAGCAGACGGGTTTGCAGATGCTTTTTGCAGATAATCAACACCTACCGGGTGGGTGCCTTTCGTGTGGTCCGCCGTATTCCAGCTACGGTGGCAATCCAGGCACATCTGGTCAGAGTCGTTCGCAATCCGGAGAAACGGCTTGTTATCCTGTGAATGGGGGCTGTGGCATCGTACGCAGGCAAGAGAGCCGGATGTTCTCCCCCGTACGCTGGTCATCCGGGGTTGTACGGGAGGGAGCGCGCCGGCATCCGGCCTCGTGTCGGAACCGTCCCAGCGGTGGGATATCTGGAACCTGTTGGATACGCCGGAGGTGTACCGGCCGAAGGGGTCTGCCGCATCACCAGGAGCAAAGGACTTGGCGCCCCCCCTGGGGTCTCCGCCCCGGTGGCAGTTCAGGCATACATTGTCATAACCGGTGTTCCCCAGAGTTTTGTGCGGCGAATGGCACGTGACACACATGAAATCGTGAGGTTGTGCCGGTGTAACAGCCGCTGCCTGGCCAACAGGAGACAGGAAAAGAGCTACTGCCGTTAATAACGTTATGACCATACTCTTCATGGTATGCTCCAAAACTGCCGGTTCCATATACAAACTCCGGCATCTCATGGTTTCAGATATGTCACGATACGGACTGACGGTCCAGATACCGATGTATCGAATTGCGCCGAAATATCAATATCATCAGGACTTCCTAAGCCAACAACTTTGTACGACAGGGTCTGTTGTATCTCCTGGGGAGAAAGTTCGGCTCCGGAAGAGTTTTCATAGGTAAGCCGGGCGATATCGCCTGTTCCCAGGCCAATTGTCACATCATTTGGCAAGAGAATAAATCGCACCGTTCCCGTCGCCGGGTCATAACTTCCTGCCGGGACTGAACCGTTGGGGTTCAGACATTTGAGCCCGGTTTCACCTATCTGGAGAGAACCGTCAGCATTAAGAATCGGGGTTGCTCTCTTAGGAAGCACGAATTCAACTTGAATTGAAGCAATCGGATGTGACGTCTGCGGGATCCCCTGTTTCAGGGTTGCAGACAGGACGACCCCCTTGTTCACAGGGAGAGGAACCGCGCTACCCGTTCCGCCTCCGCAGCCGGACAGCAACAGAAATAAAGCAACGCAGGAACTAAGAAGTGACACTTTTGCCATTTTTAACTCCTTCCCCATGGTGGTCATCGTAGCCCCACAATCTTCTCAAGGATATAGGCCACGTCAAAAACATCCAGCACGCCGTCCGGCTTGGATACGCCG
Organism: Desulfuromonadaceae bacterium; assembly: GCA_049696195.1. Classification (GTDB taxonomy): domain Bacteria; phylum Desulfobacterota; class Desulfuromonadia; order Geobacterales; family Pseudopelobacteraceae; genus JACRCG01. The sequence continues at coordinate 3,541 of JBAVTM010000525.1, forward strand.
GTTTGCAGCGGCGCCACATCCCCCCGAAGCTTCTGCTCCGGAGTTGTAGGGTCAAGGACCAGCGCAAGCCTCAAGAGTTTAAAGGCATCTGTGATGTCAACTTTTCCATTGCCATTAATGTCACCATTCCTGGTGCTGTTACCTGCGGCATCGGCCGCATGGATATCGAGGGTTTTGAGGTCATAGACCGCAGCTTTGCTGACGTCTACCGTTTTGCTCCCATCCGGATTGGTGGTAGTCGTGAAACCGGTTACCGCTCCGTTCTTGTCAAACACCACCGGAATGCCCTCACTAAAGGTTATTCTCAGGGGATTTGCGGGATCAACCGCCGTAATTTTGGGCGCTGTCACGTCATACACAAGATTTCGATAGGTTGTTGCCGAATTGCCCAGCGGGTCTGTTGCTGTGACCGCAACGGCGTACTGTATTTCGTCTGCGAGGGTGACCGGAATTGAATAGGTACCGCCTGTCCCCACTGTCACCGGCACATCGGTGCCGTTGACAGTGGCGCTGATGGCGGTGCCGGCGGCAACCGTTCCGGTTACGGTCTGCGAAGGTCTGTTCACCGAAATATCCCGGATTGGACCGGTTACCGCCAGGGCCGGAATGGCTGCATCACGGGTGATTGTTGTTTTGATCACCGAACTCCCTGAGATGTCAGTCACTTCGGCAACAATGGTATTCAGGCCCGGATCAAGGGGTATCGCCCCTGCAGTCGACCACGATCCGTCTGCAGTCTGACTGATCTGGGTGAACGGCACACCGTTGGACGAACCGTTGTATAACAGCAGCCGCACCGTATTTCCGGGCAGGACCTTACCCTTTAGATTTATATCCGGCCCGTTTATGTATGCGCCATCGGACGGCTCGGTAAATGCGATCGTCGGCAGTAATTCATCCAGGGTAATGTTTCGGATGCTTTCGGCTATATTGCCTGCTGCATCGAGTGCCGTAATCGTAATTTTGTTACTTCCCGGCTTCAATGCAACCGTTGTACTAAAGGCGCTGTTTATAAACGTCACCGGTGCATCGTTGACGGTCAATGAGACAAAGTAACTGTCTTGCGGAACTGTGCCGCTCACATTGAGAATCGGCTGTGCCGTTATGCTCCCGTCCGGCAGTGTGGATACCTGCAGATCCGGATTTGATACCAGCAGGGTAATCCGGGTTGTCGCTGACGAACTGTTGGCGCCGATTGTGGCGGTAGCGGTAATGGTAGTTATTCCGGCGGCAAGTCCCGCTACACTGCTTTGCCACGTTGTTGTCCCCGGAACAAAGGTTACGGGTGTAAAGGTAACACCGGCAGGCCCCGTCAGGACAACTGTCGCACCCGCGTCTGCAGTCCCGGAAAGTGCCTGTGCAGGGTTATTGACAGGCGCTGCGAATGCGGAGATGGTTACCTTGACCGCAGTAGGATCATAGGTAATTGCAGCGGTTTTTGTGGTCGGATTGGAGGCAGAATCCCGTGCGGTTACGGTGATAATGTTTGCCCCTGTTTTCAGCGCGCTTATACCTGCCTGCCAGAATAATATGGAGGCATCTGGTGCAGGATAGTAGTTGACTTCGCCCACTACCACCCCCTGGGGTGCGGTTATCTGGAGCTGTGCCTCCTTCTCCACACTCCCGCCGATCACCAGGGCGCCCGTATATGTTACCTCAGGGGTGGGATCAATGGTGAGAAGGGGCGGTGTCGTGTCAGGCAAAGGGGACGACGTTACATTTATGCCGTAGATTGTAATATCACCCGCACCATTGGCGATGAGGAGGCGGGATGTGGCCGGATCGAAGAGGGTATCCACCGGCACCTTGAGCTTGCCTGGCGCAGAGCCATACCCGCCAATACTGCCAAGGGATGTTCCGCTCCCCTGCGGATCCACAATCTGAACCTCGCTCTGATATGAGTCGGAGACATATACACGCAGCAGCTTTTCCGGAGCGGTTTTAGTATATTCCAGCGAAACCGACTGGGGTGATGTGAAGGCGGGAGCCGTGCCGTTCTGCACCCTGCCGCCAATGGTGCGGATGAACCCGCCAGCCTTGTCGAAAAACTCGAGCCTTGAATTACCGGTATCGGACACAACAAGCTGCTTTGATACCCTGTCGTAGGCGATGGCGGTCGGGAGGGAGAGCTGACCGGCGGACGGGCCATTAGTGCCGAAACTGTTGGACGGCTTGCCGGCTGAGCTGTTTGTTATTGTTACCGGTTGGCCGGAAGCAAAGAATACCTGCACCACGGAGTCCAGTGTATCCACGACATAGATGAGTCCGGCGTCATCCACCGCAACACCGTTTGCCTGTTTGAACGGAGTCAATTGGAAGAGCGTAGAGCCGGTAGTCGTATCTATGACAGATACAGTGTTTCCGCTTGTTACGACCAGTTCACCGGCCGGGGTAATGGCAACACCCCGTGCTCCCTTTACCGGAAACTTCTTGATCAGGTTCCCCGCGCTATCGAACTGCAGAACCCCGCCCTTACGTGGATCAGCAACGTAAACCTTGCCGTAGGCATCAATCGCAAGGCGGACAGGAGCAACCACTCCTGTTATACGCCCCAGATAGTTCGCCTCCGGCGCAAGCGGTGCCGCCACTGCGGAGACCGCGTGGTACAGGGCAACTACGATATATAGCATCAGGACAAAAGTTGTTCTTCTTATACACGGGTTCATTCCTTTGCCTCCCGTCCAGGGGGTCTGCGTACGCTGCCCATGGTCCATGTCTATTTCCAGGTCTTACTGTTGTGGCACACCCCGACGGTATAGGTTCCCGCCTCCGGGAACGTACCCGGAGTGCAGCTTGGAGTTGCGCTTGTATATCCGGGAACCCGTATGGTTGCGGAGGCAGGGAGTTCAAAGACAGTCGTCGCCAATCCGCTGTAATGGCTTGCGCCGGCATTTGTTTTACTCATGTCATGGCAGTCGGTGCATTGCAGCCCCACGACGGTAAGATGTATACCGTGCTGACCCGAATTATAGCTGTTGTATTGAACCGTGCCCTCCGTATGGCAGGAGAGGCAGCTGCTTGCCAGGTTTCCTCCCCATATCGGGCTCTTGACACCACCATGGCACGAAACGTTGGAACAACTGCCATCGCTGTTTCTGGTCGCAGTGCCAGATTTTGCATTGTAGGAGGGAGCAAAGGCCACGTCTACCGTGCCGTTTTTGTGGTTGATCGTGCCGCTCCCCGCTCCGTTATGGCAGGATCCGCATATATTTGTTACCCCCGCAAGAGCATTATGAACGCTGTGACTTCCCGATGCCGGAGGGGCGGCATGGCATGAGACGCACGCTCCGATCGCAGGTACGGTTCCGGGTGTCAGCCCGGTGTGGCAGGTGCTGCAGGCGGGACCGGCGCCTCCCGTCAGGTCAGCGCCATGACAGAGAGTGCAGCTGTTCCCCATGTTACCGGCTGTCGAATGCCCACTCCAGAGAGATGTTGAACCTTGCAGCGGGGGATGGGCAGTAAAAGGTTTATGGCAATCTTCACAGCCACTGTTCAGTGAGCCGAGCGGCACGTTGAACCTGGGGTTGCTGCCCGGACCTCCGGCAGTTCCGTGGCAACTCTGGCAGTAGACAAGATCGTTTTTCGCAACAGGCCCATGTATCGTCCCATCCTTGAACGGCAGCAGGTGCGGCACGTTCCGGGGACCATGCCCACCTGAGTGACACTGCCCCAAGCCGGCCTGATTGAAACAGTCGACTTTGGTGATGCCCCCTTTCAAGTCAATTCCGTGGCACTCGCGGCACTGATCACGATTCTGCTGGAAGGCGGAGCGGTGCCCGACCAGCCAGTCACCCGGATGTTTCCCGCTGCTGTCTAAAGCCGGAGCCCGATCATTGTTCTTGCCGCAGCCGGACATTACCAGAACTTGAATAAAAAACAGGATGATTAGCCCTCTTAACGCAATCATACTCATCTCCTATTTATAGCAAGCCACAAAGCGATGAAGCGGGGGTGACTCCTCTATGAGTGATAATTCTATCACCATTTAAAATATTTTCTTCTTGAGACAAATCGCACATAAGCGGCGTAACGGCCAAACCACGGTCTGGCATGGAGCTGCGGCCTGAATAATAGCGGAGCTTACCAGGTCTGAGTGCCATGGCATGACGGCGTACAGCTTTTTGTTGTGGGATTCCAGCTGCGTATGCCTGTACCGGTCGATACAATCAACACCTGGGCCGCAGTGCTTTTCTGCCGGTTTGACCAGCCGTGCCGCGTATCGCCGCTGCTAAACGGATGGCAGATCGTGCACGAAATTATATGATTGCTTCTGTTATGCTCTCCGGGCCGGTTAGGGAACGTGGTGCCCCCAACGGGGCGGCCTGCCAACAAGGCTCCGGCTCCGTTGTTGGTCACAGAACCGTGGCAGTCGGAACATTGCGGGTCGGTGCCGGGGTTGGCATCCAGATGGCAGCTGCGACAATTCGGCGGAGTACCGGCGGCGACCGGATACGGGCTGGCCGCAGCACCCAGAACATGGCAGCCGGCGCTGAGGCAACCGGTGCCGTTTGCGGCAACGCGATGAACAGAACCGGGATTGGGGAAGGAGTGACCTCCTGCCGCCTCGACCGAGCCGTTGATATGCTTCGTCGGGTCGGTAAAACCGGTTCCAGCTGCATTAACATGGGAATGGCATCCGATACAGTCGGTCGGGGTCTTGCCGGTATGGGTCGCGGTAGCAGGCGGATAGCCATGACATTTGATGCAGTCGCCGGCCGCATTTCCGGTCAGGAACGGAGATGTCCACGATGGCGAGAGGATCGCCGAAGCCGGTTTGTCCAGGGTATTGCCGTGACAGTAGGTAGCGGCGCAGGTCAGGGTTGCGGCGGTGTAGGTCGGCGACAGGCTGCCGCTCGAGGCAAGCGCGCCGAAGACGACCGGATTGGCCTGGACAGATGTGGTGCGAGCCCGGGCGCGGTCCAGGTGGTCAAGAGTACCGAGCCCCAGACCATTGTGACACTGATCGCATACGGCCGTCAGAGTCGTGTTCTCGGTTACGTTCAGGCCGGTGTGTGCGGCATGCACCGCAGCGTAGTCGGGGTAGGTCGTTCCGGACGGCGGCTTGGCATGGCAGGAGGTGCAGCCGGTCGGTGTGGTCACCGGACTGGTCAGGTGGCAGTTCTGGCATCCCGGCGGCTTTGAACCGACGGCATTTGCGGCAGTCGGGTGACATCCCAGACAGTAATTGAAGTTACTGCGGGCTGTGGCGTTATGATTGGGATACGGCACGCTGTGCGGTGCCGCTCCGGGACCACTGGCATGGCAGGTTCCGGTCTGGTTCAGCCCATTGGTGAAGGTAGTGCTGAAACAGCTCGGCGCAGCTGCAAGCGGAGCGGTGCGCCCCTGGGTGACGTCATGACAGAGGGTGCAGGCGTTTGCGATGCTGCCCGCCGTGCGGTGCGAGTAGACGACGGTTTCACCCGGGTTGGTCGTACTCCCCTGCCAGGCGGTGGGATGCGCCTTGGCAAAGGTATGACAGCTGGAGCAGGCGATAGTCGTGACGCCGCCGCCCAAATCCAAACCGTTGAAAGAGGTTGTCCCTGTTACGCCGTGGCAACTCTGGCAGACGGTCAGGTTCTGTTTGGCCTGACCCCCATGGACTGAGGGGTCCACCCCGGGCGGTTTGAATGGAATCGTGTGGAAGTGGCAAAGGGTATTGTTGTAGCAGCCGGCGGTCCCGCTGGCCGGGCTTGGCGGAACAACGGTAGAATTGGCACCGGCGGTGTGGCAGATGGCGCAGGTTCCCGCGTTTGCCGGATCAGTGGTGGTGTGGGTCGGTGCTCCGGCAACCGTGGATGTCCAGGGTTTGACCGGATGAGGTGAGGATTTTAGCAGGCTATGGCACAATATGTTATTCATGCATGATGGAGCCGAACCGTTGTTGAATGTCGAGCCGTGGCAATTCTGGCAGGATGAGAAACCGGTCGTGGTTCCGGGAAAGAGTTTGGCCGCAGCGCCATGCTGGTCAAAAGCCTTCCAGCCGGCAGGATGACCCTCAGCTCCATGACAAAGGGTGTTGTTGAAACAGCCGGATGAACCGGTTGCAGCGCCAGCTATCGGTGCCCGTGTTGAATTTGCGCCATTCGTATGGCAGACGGCGCACTGTGCGTCATTGCTGGTATCAGTCGTGGTGTGGGTGACGCCGCCGGTTGTGGAAATCCACGGTCTGGCCGGGTGCGGGGATGCCACATTGGCGCCGTGGCACCCAGCGGTGTTCAGGCAGGTCTGTTGGGAGGTTCCACCGGCATAATTTGCGCCGTGACACTGGGCGCAATTGCCGAAGGAACTTGCCGGACTAAACTGGCCATTGACGGTGATGCCCCCCTGCGCTGCCTTGGCAGCCGCGCCATGGAAGCCGGCTGAAGCCCAGGTGGCAAAGGAATGTCCTTCCACACCGTGGCAGAGCGTGTTATTGAAGCAACCCGGGGCCGTTCCCACCGGGGCGGCTGGTGATGGTATGCGGGATGAATTGGCGCCGCCGGTATGGCAGACGGCGCAGGCGGCAGCGTTGGATGGATCAGCAGAGGTGTGCGTGCGTCCACCGATTCTGGACAACCACGGCTTGGGCGAGTGGGCCGCCATGATGCCGGTTCCGTGGCATCCGGCGCTGTTCAGGCACGATCTCCTGGCAATGCCTCCGGAGAAATCAGCGCCATGGCAGAGCTGGCAATGGGCCAGACCATCCTGACCCGCCAAAAGGGCTTTGGCCGCGGTCCCATGAACATCGGGCGCGGCCCAGCCGACGGGATGTCCCGACGGGCCGCTCGCATGGCAGGTGATGCCGCTGCGAGATGCACTGAAACAGCTGACCTTGCTGATGCCGCCGCTCAAATCCTTGCCGTGGCATTCGTAGCAGGCGCTGGGACCGGCGAGAAAAGCGACCGGATGCCCGCCGCCGGTTATGGCGACCGCCCACCCGGCCGGATGTTTACCGGTGCGGGGATCGATATTGGAAGCTTTGTCGTTGCCGCTTGAACAGGAAAACAGCAGAACGGCAGCAAACACAGGAATAAAGGCCTTGAGCAGGTAATTCATAGGATTTAATCCTCCCGTCAGCGGTGACAGGCGACGCAACGTTCGTTGTTGGCTCTGCCGTGGCAGCGATAGCAGCTGGCCGGGTCGAGTTTTCCTTCGATCTTGTGCGTGGTGATGAAGTTGCCACGATGCTGGAATTCCCGGTCCGGCCGATTGCCGTAGCGAGTGGAGGGCTTCATCTCTACCTGATTGGTGTGGCAGTCGTTGCAGAATGAGCTTTTGTGACAGGTGGAACAGAGCCGGTCATCCGATGCGGCATAGAAACGGTGATTCTTGACAAAAGATTGTGTGTGACTGAATGAATCGAAAGCCTTCATGGTACCCTTTTGCTGATCTTCATGACATTCGGCGCAATTAACCTGCTGACCGACGGCCAGCGCTTCGGGATGCGAAGCGGGAATGCCGGGAACCGTCTTCATCTGGGCGCATGATGCTACTATGACAAATAGTCCGGCCAAGGCCAGGAGCGGCGGCAGTAGTTTGCAGGATCTCATTTCTTCCCTCCTATACCGGTGTAGGTCATGTTGTAGGTCAAGCGGAGAAGTGCTTTTACTTCTTCGGTAAATTGGGGGTTCCTGCCGTAACTGAGGTCACCGGATAGCGCCAGTGCCGGGGTGAAATGATAGCCGAGTGAGGCGGCCGCTTCCCAGGCGCTGCTTTTGTTGTAGATCTTGTCCTTGAAGAAGTCGCCCAGAAGGTCGACCGCGGCGAAGTAACTTTTGGTGTCGTGCATGGCGTAGCAGCGGAGTTCATGGTAGGAGGCAGAGGGGTTGGTGCCGATGGCGAATCCCTTTCCGGCATCCAGGTAGTGGTAGCCGAGGCCGCCGCGGATGGTGCGCTCTTTGAAGTTGACGCGGGCTTCTCCGCCATAGCGGTCGGCGTTCCCGAATTCGCGGTTGTAATGTTTGTAGTCGGCGGCCAGTTCAAGGTTTTTACTGACTTCGTACGAGGCGCTCAATCCGAGCGAACTGGATTTGTCGTTGGGGTTGAGGAGGGCGGCGGAAAACATCGTCCAGGCGAACAGGTTGCTTCGTTCGTTGTACCGGTTGAACTCGCCGGTCAAAATCAATTTCTGGATCGGTTTGACGTTGAGCAGGTAGGAGTGTTCGGCATACTTTTGGGTCTCCGGGTTGTAGCTGCTGTGTCCGATTATGTCGACTGTTTTGACCGGGGCGATCCAGATGTCGCCCCCTACCCGGCGGTAGTCCCCGGCGGTGTGGCTGACGAGTGTCGGTGCGGCACTCTCGTAGACGCCTGACAGTCCGATCTCAAGCAGTCCCTTGTAGCGATAGTTGGCGCGGCCGCCGTAGAGGGTGTCTCCTTTGCCGTCGCTGTTCTCGCCGAAGAGATGGGCCGTGTGTACGGTCGCGCCGCCGAAGGCTGACAGGCCGAAACCCATCGGCAGGTCGGTGCGGGCGCTGATGCCGTCGATCTGTTCATTGACGATGCCTTCGCGGACAAAGAGCCGGCCGGCGCGGACCGTGGCGTCCGCCTGGCTGAAGCGGTACTGAAGGTAGCCGTAGGTGAGGCTTCCGGAGTATCTATCGTCGTTGAAGCTTTTGTCGGCCAGATCCGCCCGGCCCCAGCCGTAGAGGTGGAGTGAAAGGTTGCCGTCGGCCAGCTTGTCGGCGGTGATACCGAGAAATTGAGTGGCTGGGAGAAGATCTTCCTTTGAGGCACCTGAAATGTCCCGTTGGGCGATTCCGAGCAGGGTGCTGGAGTCAACGGTCACGTCGGCAGCCAGCACGCCGGACGAAACAGTTGCAAGTGACACTGTGCAGAGCAGGGTACAAAAGGCTTTCTTCATAGATGACTCCTGTCTCAAGGTTATACCTGATAAAAATAGAATAACTAGATCAAGAACGAGAAATCCGGGCAAGACACTTTTCAATCCACTCATTTTCCTGTTTGGGCAGGGACAGACCGACACTACCCGCAGGCGGTCATCAAATGACCCGTCACTTCAACCGGCGCAAAACGGATCTATATGTAAAGCCGATTGTATCTAATTACAGTACCTGCACCAGTCAGTGTTTGTCTGATAATTGCATCGGCGTGTTTATGAAATACGTCAGTCTTTGCCCTATCGTTACCTTATCTCGCCCTTTCCGAATGGATTCATCTACGTTATACCATCGTTACGGCACGTGACTCGCCCAAGCCGCAATAAAAAAAATAATGAGCTCATAATCGGATTCCATTCTAAAATCAGCAGCAAAGGACAATAAGCATCGTGTTAATCCTGTTGGCGTACAAAGAAAAACCGGGCAGACCCGGTTTTTCTTGCAGAGCTGGACGCTAAACCGCGTCAGTCAGCCGTTTTTGTTTGTTATTCAGCCGATTAAGTGCATGAATATACGCTTTGGCGGAGGCGACGATAATATCGGTTGAGGAACCCTTGCCGACAACGGTATGACTCCCTTCGCTTACGCGCACGGTTACTTCACCCTGGGCATCGGTGCCGCCGGTAATGGAACCGACGTTGTACTGCGTCAGCTTCGCCTTCGACTTGGTCAGTTTCTTGATCGCCTTGAACGTCGAGTCAACCGGGCCGTCACCAAGTTCTGCAGTACGCACGGTGAGGCCGTTAACTTCCATCTGAACTGTTGCCGTCGCCACAGCAAAGGAGCCGCAGGTTACCGTGACATGATCCAGCTTGTACTGGTCTTCATCCCTGACCTCATCAGAGACAATCGCATCAAGGTCTTCATCAAAGATTTCTTTCTTCAGGTCAGCCAGCTCCTTGAAGCGGTCAAAGGTGCGCCGGAATTTCTCGTCATCAAGATCATGACCCAATTCTACGAGGCGTTTGCGGAGAGCATGATGGCCGGAGTGTTTGCCCAGCACGATGGCGCTTGCCGAGAGGCCGACCGATTCAGGAGTCATGATTTCGTAGGTGGTTTTTTCCATCATCATCCCGTGCTGGTGGATACCGGCCTCATGGGCAAAGGCGTTCGCGCCGACGATCGCTTTGTTCGGCTGCACGGCAATGCCGGTGATTGCTGTCAATAAACGGCTGGCCGGCGTAAGCTGCTCCGTCACCACGTTCGTGGCAAAGGGAAGAATGTCCTTGCGGGTCCTCAGAATCATGACAAACTCTTCCAGCGAACAGTTGCCGGCGCGCTCGCCGATACCGTTGATCGTGCACTCCACCTGGCCCGCACCGGCCTGTATGGCGGCGATCGAATTGGCCACCGACAGCCCCAGATCGTTATGGCAGTGGACCGAAATGACCGCCTTGTCGATATTCGGTACATTTTCCTTGAGGTACCTGATGATATTGAAATACTCGAACGGAATCGTGTAACCGACGGTATCCGGGATGTTGACGGTCGTCGCACCGGCGGCGATGACCGCCTCGACAACTTCGGCAAGGAACGGCAAACGGGTACGGACGGCGTCCTCACAGGAGAACTCAACGTTGGGGGTATAGGAGGCTGCACGCTTGACCGCCTTGACGGCTGAAGCAAGAACTTTGGCCGGCTCCATCTGCAGCTTGTACTTCATATGGATGTCGGAGGTCGCGATAAAGGTGTGGATACGACCCTTCTCGCCGGCGTATTTCAGAGCTTCCCAGGCACGATCGATATCTTTTTCGCTTGAACGGCAGAGACCCGCGATTTCCGGCCCTTTGATGGTCTGGGCGATCTTTTTCACCGCTTCGAAATCGCCATCGGATGCGATCGGAAATCCGGCTTCAATGACATCCACATTAAGCTTCTGCAGCTGTTTGGCGATCCTCAGTTTTTCCTCGATGTTCATGCTGTTGCCGGGTGCCTGCTCACCATCCCTCAGCGTCGTATCAAAAATCCTGATAATCTTGCGGTCGTCTTTTTTCGCTGCCTTTGCCATTGTCTGTACCCCTTTCAGTGTCCTGCGACGCATCGCAGTTTCTCGCCAAAATCCCGTCGCTTGAATAAAAAAAACCTCCACCCCAAATTTGGGGCAGAGGTTTTGAGCCATCCGCGGTACCACCCAATTCGCCCGTACCATACCGGGCCTTCATGCACCTTTAACGCAGGTTCACGACTCTGACTACCTGTCACCAGAGCGGCTCCAAGGCGAGTTCACCACGATGCTTACCGGTTCGCACCAACCACCGGCTCTCTGAAAAGCATGTAAATGGTTACTACTCCTCTTCATTGCCTTTACATTTTAGTAAGTTAGAAGTTATTTTCTGC
>JBAVTM010000526.1:0-1714 GCA_049696195.1 Desulfuromonadaceae bacterium
CGGGTCACGGCATAGGCGATGAACGCATTGAAAGCGGCGCCCTCACTCTCGTCGTAGATCCGCCAGGTGATGCGCCGGAAGGCCGGCTGCCCCTCCACCTGCGCCAGGCGGAGCCGTTCGGCAAAACGCTCCGCTTCGCGGGGAAGCGCCTCCTTCTCCCCTTCCAGCAGGAAATAGGCCTCATTGGCGCTGCCGGTCCAGTTCAGCGAGTCGAGCAGGAGCTTCAACGCCGGTTGGCGCGTCGGGAAGAGTTGAAAGATGTCGGCGTCGAAGCGGATGGTGCAGATCACCGCGACCGAGAGCAGCAGCGCCAGGAAGAAGGTGCACAATACGGCACGGGGTCTGGTCGTGGTGATCCGGAAGATCCATTCCAGGTGGCGGCGGGTGAGGGAATTGAACTTTGAAGTCAGAATGGAGAGGATCTTGGCAGGCACCTGATTCTACATCCCCCGGATGGCGGAAAGCGGCAGAACCGTCATCCCGTCAAGATGCGGCGCAAAAACGGCATCTTCAAGGGGGGTGTTGATCTCCGGCTCATCGAGTGTAATCCGGATCCGGTCATCCCGTCCGTTGCGCAGGTCGAGCTCCGCGGCAACCGGGACACCGCTGACGGCGGCATACCTGCCGTAACGGACACGGTCGCCGGCGGCGGACTCCTTGGAGGTGACCAATCCATTCTCATAGGTCACCTTTTCGGCAAAACCGAGCTTGTTAACCCGTGACACCGTGCCGCCGAAGCGGTGATCCTCGTGAGGATCGGCATCCATCACCCAACGCATCAAACGCCACCCCTGCAAGCCCCCCTTTTCGGGCAGCTCGTCGAATCGCCCCACATAGGCCGTCGACCGGGAGGGATAAACCAGCGTGATGCGGTCCCCGATGGCAAAGGCCTCCATCATGGTCGTACCGAAGGGTGAGAGCACGACCAGGTGGAGTTGATCGGGGCGACGATAGACCAGATAGCCGCTCCCCCCCAGGCTGCTGTCCGAGGTGCGGATCGAGAGGGATACGACGGATGAGAGCGTCTCGACAACCGCACCGGGGCGGTAGCCGACGGGAGGAGTCGCAACCGTGGCGCAGGAGGTGAGCAGCAGAAGCGGCAGCAGATGTTTCAATAATCGATATAATGGCATGGTGTTATTTTTCCTATACGCCGGACAGGCCGGCTACGTGCGGTAACTCAAAGACACTATTCCAGCCGGAAATCCCGCTCGGTCAGACCGACATTGCGCCGTAACTTTTTCAGGTTCATGGTGGCGCGGTCGCCGTTCCGTTCGTTGATGACCAGGCGCCTGATGGTGCCGTCCGCGAGAAAAACGATGGCAATGTCCTTGACCTGCCCTTTGCCGGAAGGGGCAATCGTCACGGTATAGACGGAATTGGTCAGGTCGGCCTGCACCGCGACCCCGTCGGGGAGGGACGTGACCGGGGAGGCGAGTTTGGCAAACCATTGCTTCAGCCCCTGCTCCGGCGGCAGCGCGATTCTGACCGGCGTCTTGTCTCTGCCGCCAGCCTGTTCGATGACGTTGTCCCGCAGCAGCATGCGACTGCTGAAGGGGGGGGCTATCTCCATAAAAAACAGGTCCGGCTTTTTAAAGCGGAGCGAGCCGCTCATCACCATGGTCCGTTTCATCAGGGAAAGCCGTTTTTCCTGGGTGATGTCGGCAGTAAAATCGGCAGTACCGGCAAAGCCGCGGCGCAAGGCCTCCAGCCC
>JBAVTM010000527.1:0-3006 GCA_049696195.1 Desulfuromonadaceae bacterium
GGTTCATGCCGCGCACACCGCGGGTGACGCGCCCCATCGGGCGGACATCCTCCTCGTTGAAGCGGATCGCCTTGCCGTTACGCGAAGCCAGGAAGATGTCCTTGCTGCCGTCGGTCAGGGCCACGGAGATCAGTTTGTCGCCGTCGTCCAGATTGACGGCGATGATGCCGCCGGAGCGGACGTTGGAGTAATCCACCAGGGAGGTCTTTTTGACGACACCGTTCTGGGTGGCCATGAAGAGATAGGTGTTCTCGCTGAACTCCTTGACCGGCAGGATCGTGGTAATTTTTTCGCCGGCCGAGACGTTGACCAGATTGACGACCGCTTTCCCTTTGGTGGTGCGGCTCCCTTCCGGGATCTCGTAGACCTTCAGCCAGTACATCCGTCCGGCATCGGTGAAGCAGAGCAGGTAGTCCTTGGTCGAGGCGATGAAGAGCTGCTCGACGAAATCCTCCTCTTTGGTCTTCATGCCGGTCTTCCCCTTGCCGCCGCGGCGCTGCGAGCGGTACAGGTCAACGGCGCTCCGCTTGATGTAGCCGGTATGGGAAATGGTGACGACCATCTCTTCGTCTTCGATGGTATCCTCCAGCGAAATATCGGCACTCTGATCGGCAATCTCGGAACGGCGCTTGTCGCCGAACCGCTCCCTGATCTCGGTCAGTTCGGCAACGATGATCTTGAGGATCTCGGTGTCGGACGCCAGGATTTCCCGGAGACGGGCGATCAGTTTCATCACCTCTTCGTACTCGGCGATGATCTTGTCCCGCTCAAGGCCGGTCAGGCGCTGGAGTCGCATCTCCAGGATAGCCTGGGCCTGGATCTCGGACAGCTGCACCGAACTTTCAAAACCGACCGGGCGCGGCAGATTCAGCCTCGTCAGGAATTCGGGATCGGCGAACTTGCCCTCCATCAGCCCCTGCTTGGCCTCGGGGGGGGTCTTGGATTCACGAATCATTTCGATCACGGCATCCAGCCAGTCCAGCGCGATCTTGAGACCTTCCAGGATATGGGCCCGGGCCAGTGCCTTCTTCAGCTCGAAGTTGGTGCGGCGGGTGACTACCTCGCAGCGGTGCTCGACGAAACAGTCCATCATCTCGCGCAGGGTCAGTACGCGCGGACGATTGTGGACGATGGCCAGCATGATGATGCCGAAGGAGACCTGCAGCTGGGACTGCTTGTAGAGCTGGTTGAGCAGCACCTCGGCGTTCTCGTCCCGTTTGACCTCGATGACGATCCGCATCCCCTGGCGGTCGGACTCGTCGCGAATCTCGGTAATCCCTTCGACCTTCTTCTCCTTGACCAGTTCGGCGATCTTCTCGATCAGGCGGGCCTTGTTGACCTGGTAGGGGAGCTCGGTGACGACTATTGCCTGGCGCTCGGAACGTTTGGAGGCCTCCACATGGGCCTTGGCACGGATCTGGATGATGCCGCGGCCGGTGCTGTAGGCGTCCCTGATGCCCTTGCGGCCGTAGATGGTGGCGCCGGTCGGGAAGTCCGGTCCCGGGACCATTTCCAGCATCTCCTCGAAGCTGATCTCCGGATTACGGATTACGGCGATGATGCCGTCGATGATCTCGCCCAGGTTGTGGGGCGGTATGTTGGTGGCCATGCCGACCGCAATGCCGGTCGAACCGTTGACCAGCAGGTTGGGGAACTTGGAGGGGAGCACCGTCGGCTCCAGCATCTCCTCGTTGTAGTTCGGGACCATGTTGACGGTCTCTTTGTCCAGGTCGGCCAGCAGTTCGTGGGAAAGCTGGCGCAGGCGGATCTCGGTATAACGCATCGCGGCCGGGCGGTCGCCGTCCACCGAACCGAAGTTCCCCTGGCCGTCCACCAGCATGTAGCGCAGGGAGAAATCCTGGGCCATGCGCACGATGGTGTCGTAGGCGGCGGTGTCTCCGTGGGGGTGATACTTACCGATGACATCACCGACCACACGGGCCGATTTCTTGTACGGCTTGTTGTAGTCGTTGCTCATGTCGTACATCGCGTACAGGCAGCGGCGGTGAACCGGCTTGAGACCGTCGCGCACGTCCGGCAGCGCCCGGCCGATGATGACCGACATCGCGTAGTCCATGTAGGAGCGCTTCATCTCGTCTTCGATATTAACCGATATCTTGTTGGCTGGAATTTCCGTTGGGATCTGCATTGGTACCTCGTATCTGCTGTTCTCCTCAAAAAGAGGAGAAAGGAAATGTAATTTAAATGTCCAGGTTCACGACGTTCAGCGCATTCTTCTCGATAAAATCACGCCGCGGCTCGACCTGATCGCCCATCAGGATCGTAAAGATCTCGTCCGACTCGACGACATCCTCGATCTTGACCTGCAGCAGCACACGGTTTTCCGGGTTCATGGTGGTCTCCCATAGCTGTTCCGGGTTCATCTCTCCCAGACCTTTATAGCGCTGGATCGCCAGCCCCTTTTTGGCGTTTTCGAGGAAGAAGTTGAGCAGATCCTGGTGGTTGGTTGTCTCGAACAGCACCTTCCCCCCCTCCTGCTCGACGAAAGCCCGACCATCGGCCATCGTCTCCACGATCCGGCGGTGGTTGTCCACCAGGAGCTCGTATTCACGGGTCGAGAGTACCGCCAGCGTCTGCTGGTCGATGATGGAGCGGATATTGCCGATACGGAATGCGATCCGGTGTTCCTCGGTCTCGTAATCCGACCCCGGGGCCAGCGATTTCATCGCCTCCAGGTACGGCACGATCTGGGGCATCTCTTCGATACCGGACGGGACGTTGCTGCGAATGACAATCGAAAGCAGTTCGGGAGAAATCCCCTTCTTGACAACCTTGTTGAAGATGGCACGGTTTTCAATGAACTGTTTGATGACCGGGATGATCTGCTTGCCGTTGTACGTCCGATCTCCCTTTTCAAGGTGCAGGGTCAGCTCTTCGGACCCTTCTTGAAGCAGGAATTCCTGCATCGCGTGTTCATCGCGCAGGTACTGCTCCCGTTTGCCGCGCTTGACCTTGTAGAGCGGCGGCTGGGCGATGTAGAGGTGA
>JBAVTM010000528.1:0-2647 GCA_049696195.1 Desulfuromonadaceae bacterium
GGACTACACGATATGAAAGTTGGTGTGAATTATTTTTTGCAGATCCTCGATCTTGATCATGGCGTGACGGATTTGTTCACGCTCTGCCGTTGAAAGCTGATAAGGATTGAGGTAATACGAATCACTCTGGATTCCTTTAATGGCCTTGATCTGAATCAGTATCCGCTGTCTGGTGAGGACGTGATAGGCATCGACAAGTTCGCGGGCAAAGGATGAAGAAAAACTCCCTTCCGCTTCCAGGAGCGAGATACGTTCCAAGGTGCTGGTCGCAGGGATGCTCTGGCTGATGGCCAGAATACGGACATTCATGACAAGCGGAGCCCAGGCCAGCAACTTGACGTTAAACTCGCCCTTATGTTCGCCGGTCCCCTCTGTCCAGATGCGCTTCATAAAGCCGAGAGCCAGCTTCATCTCCGTAGCGGCCTTGGCCATCCCCCAGAGGACCTGGAAATAATCCCGTTCCATGTCTCTGATCATATCGATCAATTCGGAGGCCAACCCCTGATCGCCGGCAACATAGCGGGCATCGGACATCACGATCAGATCCATGGTGTTCCTGCCGATGTCCTCGACTTCGTATCTGACAATCGAAAAGAGTCGCTTGCGCCACTGGCTGAACGAACCGCGCCAGGTCTGATTTGTCGGCATGATGTCGCCTGTGCAGCGTTTGAAGCCGGCTTCTTCCAGCCTGTCAACCAAACGGGTTGAAAAATCTGTGAAGTAGCGGTCAGCCGCCTCACCCCCCCCATCTCCATAGACAATCAGGTTGTCCTGGTCGGTAATAAGCGTCTGCTCTTCACGACCGTCACTTCCCATGCTGACAAGCGCAAATGGTACCGTCGGGCGAATCAGGCCGGCTGCGTCCATTTCCGAGAGAACAGATTCCATGACACGGCGCGCCAGAATATCGCGGTATTCAGTGCACGAACGGTGCAGCTCATGCACTGAGGGAATCAGCAGAAAGCGTTCCAGTTCGATCTGGTTGAGCTCCTCATGAATTGATTTGAGCGGAGGACCCTGAGTGCGTTCGATTGCCGAGACAAGCTGCTCTTTTTTGCATCTCCAATCGACAATACGTTTGTGATCCGTTTTCACCGTTGACGAAATCATCTGCAGAAACGATTCAATGTCTTCCGTCCGGCAATATTGAATAATGTCGGTCAGGTCGGGTAATTCCGGGAGAAGAGTGTGCGCTGCCACGCTCATATAGAATGAACTCCAAAGGGAAAAAACTGGTCGAGACTGTACCTACTATACCACAACCTTCGGCGAATTTTATCTCTTTCGTTGGTTTATAATTCAGTCATGGGACAGGGGTGGTGGTGAACTCTGATTGTGAATGATTCTGGTTATGTGCTATACATGCAACATATTGAGTCCTTGGCAGTAAGGCTGGTTGAGCGTAAACGGAGCATCGGATGACACTGACTCAGCGAACAATCCTTATTATCGTCAGCACCTTTATTGCCCTGCTTTTTATACTGGCTGTAACATCAGATATTATTCTGCTTAAGAGTTTTGCTGCGCTCGAACGTGTGGTTGTAGCTGATAACATCCAGAAAGTCAGAAACGAAATTGAAGCATCATATGATGATCTGCTTGCCTCGTCACATGAGTTAAGCGGCACTGTTTCCCGGCATGGTTATTCCTCCATCAACAAACTTTCCGTTACCTCTCTCCATAATCGCCACGTTGATCTTGTCGTCTGTTTTTCTCCTGGCAAACAGGTCATGGCTTCTCTCTTTGCAGACATAGCTGCCCAGAAACGTTCCATTGAAAGCGGGCGTGTTTTAAATCAATTGGCCGGGATTGTTCCGCTTGTACAAAATAATTCCGCCGAATCACTCCGTGGATTGGTTGTACTGGACGGTCGCCCCATGCAATTGGTTTTGAGCCCGCTTCCGGACAGTGATCTTCTGCTGATGGTTGGTCGCTATCTTGATGGAGATGAGGTTAATCGAATTATTGTCGTGACCGAGTTTGTGCTCGATCTGATTCCGATATCAGCAGGGCGCAATGCACCCGACATTACCGCCGCTCTTGCAGCATTTTCCCGTGGCGATGAAAACCATGTACAGGTTATCGATCAGGATACGGTTGCCGGCTACACACTGTTCAAGGATCTTTTTGATCGCCCGGCCCTCATCGCGAAAATTTCCGAGGAGCGCCTCCTGTATCATCAGGGCAAGGCTTCGATCATGTATATCCTCAGTTCGTTATTTGTTGCGGGGGGAGTGTTCTGCTTTGTAATGCTGTTCTTCATCCGCGGGACAATACTGAAACGCCTGGCCTCTCTCACACAAAACGTGTCTTATGTTACGACACAGCATGATATTACCGTACGATTGCCCGTTTCAGATCAACAGGATGAATTGAAGGACCTGGCGGTTTCAATCAACGGTATGCTTGATTCGCTTGAAAACAGTGACAAGGGGCTGCGTGAAAGTGAAGAGCGCTATCGCATGCTGTTTGAGCGGGCTCCCGATGTGATCATGATTATTGGCCTGGAGGGAGATGAGACCGGGCGGATTGTAGCAGCCAATCAGGCAGCTGCAGACCAGCACGGGTATTCGGTGGATGAACTTCTCAGGATGCGCATCTATGACTTGAATACTGCCGAGTCTAATAAAATCTCCCGGGATATCGC
>JBAVTM010000529.1:0-9293 GCA_049696195.1 Desulfuromonadaceae bacterium
TTATACAAACACTGCTTCACCGTTGCCGTCTTTGACGTATCCTGAGTTCAAAGAGCAGGTTCTTGAAGAAACGGGCCGTCAGTACTTCGCTGCGCTCATGAGCCATTTTAACGGCAACATCACCCAAATCGCTGTATTTGCAGGTATCGATCGCCGTCATATCCATCGCTTGCTACACACCTGGGGAATCGATACATCTTCGTATCGGAAAAATTGAGACATTGTTGTCGCGTTATATCCCCGTATTTCCGCCTGTGAGACATCCGTAGCCCACCAATCTCCCCAAAAGAGAGACATGCATGTCTCTCTTTGCCAAAAGCATCCATCCCTCCACTAAAAGAGACTATCGTCTCATCAACATACAAATATTACTCAACTCACCGATATGCCAGCATATTTCCATTTTTTTTCATGGCTGACAGTGCAACGTCACTGCTTTGGAACGGTATTTGTAAATGAGGTATTACACGAAGCAATACATTTGCATAAAAGGAGGATTACATCACATGAAAAAGCTGTTTTGCGTTTTAAGTTTAACTCTGGTGTGTCTTTGGTGCGGCATGGCACAAGCGCTTCTCATCGATCCCTACGACAACGTCCTTCCGCCTGACGGTTCCTACGGCCTGCTCTACGGTAATTACTACCACGCAGGCGAGTTGACAGGATCCGGTGGAAACAAAGCGGCCGATATTGATCTCACTGCAGTGGTCTCTCTGCTCCGCAGCAGTAATTTCTTCCACGTCGGCAAGGTCCCCCTCGGTTTCCAGGTCATTCTCCCTTTTGGCAAGATTGAAGAAACTAAGCTTTTAAATGAAAGCTCCTCGGGATTGGGGGATATCGTCTTCGGACCCGGTATCTTCCTCCACACCCACGAATCCGATACGCTCAAAACCTATGTTTCCTACTGGCTTTACACGATTGCTCCCACTGGCGAATGGGAGAGAAACAAGACCATCAACCTGGGACAGCATCACTGGTATTTCGAACATCAGCTCGCTTTCAATGCGCAGTTCAAGAATGTTGTTTATGACATGAACCTCAATTATTACCAGCACATCGAAGACTCAAGCACCAAGTTGCAAAAACCGGGGCGTTTTGAAGTTGAGACTAGCCTGGGATACCAGCTTACGGACAAGCTGGTGGTCGGGGTGAATGGCGGCGGCTATTGGGATGGTCGTGCCACCAAGGTAGACGGTATTCCCGTTGCCGACAGCAAGGCGGAGAGGATCCAGATTGGTCCAACGGTTGGTTACAGCATTACTGATAAGTTGGGTGCCAATTTGCGTTGGACTCACGATGTGAGCTCAACGAATGACACGAAAGGAGATGATGTCTGGCTGCGATTATCCTATGCATTCTGAAAGGAGCGTACATGCTTGTTTGCACTGAAGAGAGTAACGGAAGCTTACTAAGTACATATAAAAAGGGGGAGACGTTTCATGCGAATTAAAATCGGTATCATGACGGGGCTGTGTGCCCTGTTTGCCTTCGCTGTCCCGAACGGACAGGCTTTTACCAAGGATTCACTGGTCTGGAAAAAATGTACCGCGTGCCACGAGCCCACGGGAGGAAAAATTTCACGTGTGGAAGAGATTCGTACAACTCCGGAAGAGTGGACGGTGATTGTTGACAGGATGGCGCGGCTGCACGGTATGGACCTTAAAAAGACGGAAATGGATACACTGCTGAAGGAGCTTTGCTCTACCCAGATCCTCTCGCCGGACGAACTGGGAAAAGTTACCTATCTGAATCTCTATAACAACCCGCAGACGGTTGAGAAAACGTCCGGCGCGGCAGATGAAAAGCTGTTTGCCACGTGCGTCCGCTGCCATAGCGGCGGCAAGATCTACTCCTACCGGATGACCAGGCCAGCTTGGGCAAAGCTGCGCGATTTTCATCTTTACATGGATCCGGCCGTCGTTTTCCAGATGCGTGAAATGCACTGGAACAAGGAGGCGGATACAGTGCTTGCCAGCCTGGCAAGCAGCCACTCCTACGGCTCGGCCTGGATCGCTCCCAAACAGAGCCCGGTCGGCCGCTGGTTGATCCTTGGTCATGAGCCCGGTAAGGGAGACTACCGTGGCCAGGCCATCATCAAGTCTCTTGGCAATGATGAATACGCAGTGGAAGGCTCCTACACCTTTGCCGATGGCAGTGCAGAAAAGATACGGGGCGAAGCGACACTGTACGGCGGCCATGCATTGCGTACCCGCACGGTCCAGAACGGCTACAGGGCTCTGGGCGCTTTCACTCTGGACGATGGCGTTCTGAAGGGTGAGCACCACCTGCCCGCTCCGGATTACAGGACCTCTGCGAGCACATGGTATCCGGCGGACGGCCAGGCAAAGCTGCTGAAAGTTTCCCCAGCCTACCTGCTGGCCGGTGAAACGACCACCCTTACCATCGAAGGGGTGGACTTGCCCCGGATTACCGCAGGTGATGTCCGTATCGGCGGTAGCGATGTGAAAATCCTTTCTGCCAAATCAATCAGTGACAATGCTGTGGAAGTTCAGGCGGTATATAGGGGAAAAGGTTTCAAGAAGGCAACTATCGGCTTGAAGGGACTCAATACCCTTTCACTCGATCTCGCTGCCCAGATCGACCACATTGCAATAACGCCGGAAATCGGGCGTGCCAGGATTAGCGGCGGCAAGAACTTCCCCCCTGAGGGAGTGCAGTTCGAAGCCATTGCCTTCGCAAAAGGGGCAACAGTCGCCGATATCGTAAGGCTGGGGCCTGTGCCGGCCGCATTCAAACTGAGCGAGGAAGTGACTCGTCCCACTGATGACGACATACTCTGGTCAGGTAGCATTCAGAAAGGAGGCAAGTATATTCCAACGGGAGACTATGGGCCAAACCCGTCCCGTGAGTATCATCTGGAAAACAATGGTCTTGTAAAAGTCGAGGCAGAATACACGCGAGGCGGGCACAAGTTTCTGGCTAAAAGCCGCCTGGTGATCACTCTTCCTGACTTCGTACCGAGGATTAAATAGTCATGAACTACGCTTGGGCCGATCATAAAATATTCGGGTCACCGGAAGGGGCGATACTTTTAGGCGTCGACCACGCAAGTATCTTTTTCGTCGATACCGAAACCAGGGATGTCATATCCCGCTGGGAGGAGACGCATTCAGTTGATCTGGATGCGTCTCCCCAAGCTGACCGGGAAGTTCTGGAAGGTTTGCGTGATGCCAGGATTCTGGTACCGGTAGGGCAGTCCTGCAAAACGGGTTTCGTACGGTTTGACCCTGGCACCATTCCCCTGAGCACTCTGGTGCTGGAGGTTGCTCAGGACTGTAATCTGCGTTGTACATACTGCTACGCAGGAGGGGGCTCTTACGGAAAACCGGGAAGGTTGATCGATCATGAACTGGCTCGCCAGGCGGTCAGAACCTTGATCGATAGGTCTGGGGAACGGGAAACCGTTACCCTGATACTCTTCGGCGGGGAACCGCTCCTCAACCTGCCGGCCTTGAAAGCGGCAGCTGAAGAGGCGGAGATCAGGGGGAACGAGGCAGGAAAGAAGGTTATCCTGTCGCTTACCACCAACGGCACTCTGCTGGGATCCGAGGCGATCGACTTCATCAAACGCTATCGGGTGACCGTTTCTGTCAGCATGGACGGCCCCCCCGATCTGCATAATGCCAATAGACCGACACTCACCGGGGAAGGTAGCTATCAAAGTATTGCAACAAACCTGGCCCGACTCCTTGCAGAGAGCCCGGCCCCGGTTGCTGCCAGGGTAACGCTTATCCCTGAACAGTGGTCACAAACGGAAGCTGTTTTCGATCACCTTATGGAAATTGGCTTTCATGAAGTAGGGATCGCACCGGCTAGTCCGATCCGGCACGACCTGCTACCCGATGAAAGACATGAGGAGGCACTCCTTCTGGGATTTGCAGCTATGGCAAAACGATTCCTTGTCATGGCTAGCCAGGGAAGAGTACTTCCCTTCAGCAACCTGATCGATCTGCTGGCACGGCTGCATAAGGGGCAGACCAAATCAGTCTCCTGCGGGGCCGGACTTGGGTATCTGGCAGTTGATGCCGTGGGAGACTACTATCTTTGCCACCGTCTCGCCGGTGACAGCGCCTTCCGGGTGGGAACTCTAGCTACCGGACCGGAACCGGAGACAATCCGCACGGTACTCGATCAGGTGACAGCCGGTCTTGACATGCTTTGCGCCGATTGCTGGGCGCGAACCCTTTGCTCCGGGGGGTGCCACTACGAAAATAACCTGCGGGGAAGCCATCTTGGTCTCCCCGCAGGGAGTAGCTGTAATTTTATCCTGAGCTGGCTACAGGTCGGGATCGAAACTTATGCTGAACTCAGGCGCGGGAAGTGCGAGCAGATTCTCAAGCATTTCGAAAAACGTGTTGCCTGCTGAAACAGAGTAATCACACCAAATGTACACAGGAAAGGAGATAACATCATGAGCAGTAAGAAGCGAATTGAAGCACTAAACCAAAAGGCCTGCGCAATCGAGACACTGGTCAATAATGAGACCAGATCGGTAGAGGCTCTGGAGGATGGCACCTCCTTGAAAATGCCGGTCGGCTGCACCACTGTATTCGACACCGGTTGGGAGACAAATCCACGCGCTTCCTCGCCGGTTGGGAACTGCCAGTCTTCGGCCAGGGACTACCTGGGCTGCGCCGGTGATTGCTGG
This sequence comes from Desulfuromonadaceae bacterium, assembly GCA_049696195.1. GTDB lineage: Bacteria > Desulfobacterota > Desulfuromonadia > Geobacterales > Pseudopelobacteraceae > JACRCG01. Next base: position 4,670 of record JBAVTM010000529.1, read on the forward strand.
TGGCCGGCCCAGAACCCGGATGGCCTGACCAACAGCCCGGAATTCGACACCGTTTGTCCAAACATTACCCGTGACTGGCGGGAACTGAAGTAACACGGGCCACATTATTTCTTTCGGCTACAACAACTAAAGAGGGGTTAAATATGAATAACACGAGAATCTCCAAGCTGATTGCTGCCTCTATTCTTCTTTGCTTGCTGGTCGTAACCGGCCAGGCGGAGGCCAAGGAACTGATTTTTCATCTGGGATATGAACTGGTACAGGTTCTGGACGCCGACACAGATGAAGTAGTTGCTGATATCCCGGTGGCGGGTTTTTGCCGCGAGGCCGCCTACAGCGCTGACAAGAAATTCATGTATGTAACCGCCAAGCGCCACCTGATCCACAAGATCGATGTGCAGACGTTGAAGCTGGTGAAGACCATTGATCTGAATCAAGATGGGTGGCAGCGCTTCATCTACGGCTTCATTCTGGCAGACGACGGCAAGAGTGCTTACGTCAGTATTATGACCCGCAAGACCGAAGCCGGCGATGTAGTTCTGAAGGAACCGGCTGTTGCCCAGATCGATCTAGAAAATGGCCGGATCATCCGGAACGTGGAGGTGCCCTGGGGGGTCAGCGGACTGGTAGCTGTCAAGGAAGGTCAGATGATCTACGCTGTGGGCAAGGACATTTATAAGATTGATGCCACGCAGAAGGAGCTGAAAGTTGTCGACACCTACTCCATGTTCGATAAAGAGATCAACATACTGCCGCTTTGGCCCTACTCCCAAGAGAACGGCGGGGTATTCATGTCACCTTACTACACATCAAAGTTCATGGGACTGCTGAGCATCGATGCTAGGAACGGCGAGATCGGCGAGACTCCGATCAAGGGAGAGATGGTTATGGCCTACAATGCCATCTATTCGCCGGATAAGACAAAGGCCTACGCCATAATGGACGAACTGAACGTCATCGATCTGAAGAGCAACACCGTTGTCAAAATTGTTCCCATCAATGAAGGAACCAGCTACGGCGTCATCCCGACAAATGACGGAAAAAAAATCTTTGTCGGTGCCGGCGGGCCCACAATCAGCGTTTTCGATGCCGAAACGATGAAGGTCATCAAGGTTCTGCAGATGGAAACCGACGGATGGGCAATGTACAAAATTACTCTGTAAAAAACGGCGGGCGGAGGGATATTCCTCCGCCCGCAAGAGGTTCGCAAGCTCATGGAATATGCCGTCAGACTCTCCAGCACAGCTAAAATTCCGGTCGATCCACGGCATCTCTGTTCGAGTCCGTGGCGTGAACTTCTGCCTCCGGCACCGTTGACCGCCATCTACTTCGGCACAGAGTTCTGCGAGGATCTGCTCCCCTCACATGATGAGGTATCCAGATTCTGCGATCAGGCGGATGATGCTGGCATCGCAGCGGTGCTTTTGACCCCGGTGGTGTCAGTACGCGGACTGAAGCGACTGGAATCGCTGCTGACCTCTCTCCGGAATCAGCAGAAATTGCCGGCAATAGTCGCCAACGACTGGGGTGTGCTCCACCTGTTGTGCCGGTCTTATCCTGAATTCCGCCGCAGGGTCGGCCGCTTGTTTAACAGAAGCTTGCGTGATCCGCGCCTGACGGAGAGGATTAACACGTGTGACGCTGGCGAAACACAAGGGGTAAGCAGAATGCACTCTCTACTGGCCCGGATGGAGGTTGAAGCCATTGAAACTGATGTGGATCTGCAGGGGAACTTTCTGGGTGTCGATCCGGATCCGTTCCAGCGGGTACTTCATCTGCCGTACGTATTTACAGCTTCCGGAAGAAACTGCCTGGTAAAGGCTGATGGAGTAAGTGCTGACAACTCCTTTACCCACGGTCTGGGGCATGTCTGCCCGGGGCGTTGCCGTGACCGGGTCCATCTGGTGGAGCGTAGCGACACAACACTTACCCTTTGGCGGAGCGGAAATACCATCTTCTACGAAGCGCCTCGTTTTATGGTCGAACCCTTACTGTCCAGGGCGGATTGTGTCGTTCTGCATGAAAGGCCGCAAGCATGAAAATTCTGGCCCCCCTGCGTACTTCTGAAGAGGTAGAACCGCTCCTGGCAGCCGGTGCGGATGAATTTTTCTGCGGCCTGACCCCGCCTGACTGGACGGAACATTTTGGCCAGACATGGGCTAATCGCCGGGCTCCTCAAAGTGCCGGTGTCAGAGGGCTGGACGACTTCTCACGGATTGTCGCCCTGGCTGACGGCAAAGACGTGCATGTGGCACTCAATGCGCCGTTCTACCCGCCCGGCGGGGTGGACATTATGGCCGGGTTCGGTCTGCAGCTTCTGGAATTGGGAGCCGCCGCCCTGATCGTGGCAGATATCGATCTGCTGCTGGCCCTGATTGCTGCCGGACAAGGGCCGCGTCTGCATCTGTCAAGTCTGGCTACCTGCATCAACCCGGCCGCTGCCACCTTTTATCGCGAAATGGGAGTAGCCAGAATTATTCTCCCCCGTCACCTTACTCTGGCGGAAATTGAGGCTACGATAATCCCCGGAATCGAATTCGAGGCTTTTCTCCTGAACGATGGCTGTGTATTCGAGGAAGGCCTCTGCGCCACGACCCATGCCGTCGGGCCATTCTGCACCATGGATGGGGAAAAAACGGAAGGCATTGCGCCTGAAACTTTGGAACAATACGCATTCTGGAAGTGGACACTCAATCATTGCGGATGCCGGACAGGCAACGGCTATCCGCTGGGCCCATGCGGACTCTGTGCAATACCTCGTCTGTTGACGTCAGGAATCGCCAGCTTCAAAGTCGTGGGACGGGAAGCATCACTGGAGCGCAAGGAAGCCTCAGTGCGGATAGCCTCACAGTCTCTTCGCCTCTCTCGAAAAGGAGCGGGCCCTGAAGAAATCCGTCAGACCGTATCTGATATGCGCGGCAGGGCCGAGATGTGCGAAAAGCGGCATTTGTGCTACTACCCTGATCTGTGGGAGCAAAAGGAATCCAAATGTTGAGCGGATTGAGACTGTTCAGCCGGCATCTGCGCGGGAAGGGGGCGCTTGTTGCCGCCCTGTTTCTGCTCGGCCTGGCCGGGGCCGCGACATCACTGGCGTCACCGCTTATCGGCAAAGCATTCATAGATTCCGTTGTAGGAAAGCAAAACTTTGCCCTGGTGCCGCGAATCGCCCTGGCTATTTTTGGACTGGCGGTTGCTGATCTGATTCTAGGAGCGTGTACCAGACTTATCCACGCGAAACTCTCGGCCAGAGTCCTGGTGGAGATCAGGGAACGACTGTTCGCGCAATGCCTATATGCGCCTCTGGCAGAGATGGAGCGGTTCCGACAGGGCGACCTGCTGAGCCGTTTCGGCTCTGACATCTCGAAAATTCAGACGTTGCTGGTAGACGGTATCCTCGGATTCGTCCAGAACCTACTCTTCCTCATCGTTGCAGCAGCGATTCTTCTGCGTCTGTCGGTTGCTCTTGCGCTTTGGAGTTTCCTTGGAATCTTCGCAGCGCTGGCGATTACGGCGGCGTTTCGCGGGCCGGTGGAACAGGGAACCCGAAAAGTTCGCGACGCCATGGTTGACCTGTCTCATTTCCTTACCGAACGATTAGGCGCCCTGCGGGCAGTGCGTCTCCATGAAGCTCAGAAGCAGGACCAGCAGTCGTTTTCCGTCTACAATGGCATACTCGTTCAGCGGTTGCTGAAATTTCAGATTCTCGATTGTTCCGCTTCGGGATTTCCCGCCCTGACGCTTACCGCGAGTCTGGCCTGGATTTATCTCCTTGGCGGGCGATTGATCGAGAGCGGTGTAATAACTCTCGGTACGTTTGTGGCCTTTATTCTCTATCAGGGGCGACTGGTCAGCCCGGCCATGGGGCTCCTGGGGTTGTTGCGAAATCTTCAGGAAGCACGGGTGAGCCTGGAACGGGTGGTCGAGGTACTGGCGAATGAGGGCGATACACTGGACGCCCGAAGTGTGGCTGAATCAGGCGAGATTGCAGTTGAAGATGTCAGTTTTGCCTATGCCGCATCCCCCCCGATTCTGAGAGGGGCGGATTTGCGAGTTTCATCGGGAGAGCGTATTGCCATCTTCGGAGCGTCCGGGAGCGGCAAGTCGTCTCTGGTGCAGATGCTGTTTGGTTTGCGCTCTCCGCACACAGGCCGGATATCGGTGGGTCCAGCTTTTAACGACTCCCAAGCGAATCTTGGTTACGCCGGGTGCGATCCATTACTGCTGCACGCAACAGTTGCCGAGAACCTGCGCTATGGTAACCAGGGAGTCAGCGATACTGAATTGCAGGCGGCAGCCTCTTTGGCAGAAGCCCACGGATTTATCTCCCGGTTGCCCGATGGGTACGGCACGGTCATCGGCGGCCGGGGATTGGCTCTCTCTGACGGGCAGCGCCAACGGATCGGGCTGGCCCGGCTCATTCTGCGCAACCCAGGGATTCTGGTGTTGGACGAGGCTTTTTCGGCGCTTGATCCTGACACCGAGGCCAAGGTTCGCCGGAATCTGTTCAGTCATTTTTCCGATCGTACGTTCATGGTCATCACCCATCGATTGCACGGTCTGGAGGAATTCGATCGCCTCTATCTCATCAAGGCGGGGCAACTCCGTCAGGTTGACAGTAAGGAGC
>JBAVTM010000530.1:0-5714 GCA_049696195.1 Desulfuromonadaceae bacterium
CATCTGCTCCGTGCGGGTCAGCTCGCGCCGGGTCTGCTCCCGTTCTGCCCGGTCATGGGCCACCTGCTCCTCGGCCGCTCGCAGAAACGCTTCGACAGCGCTGACCCGCGCAGCCGCCGCATCGCGCTCGCGATCGTCGAGCGGTGTCGGTTGCATGACCGCCACCGCCTGGCCAGCTGTCACCCGGTCGCCGTCGTGCAGTTCGATCCTCATCAGGCGGCCGGCAACGGGAGCAGCAACGGTGTACCGGTCGTGGGCCCGGGTCTCCCCCTCCGCCTCCACCGTCTCCCGCAGGGGGCCGGTGGCCACCCGCCCGGTCTCAACCGGGAGCGGCCGCGGCCGGATGGCAAAGAGAACCAGGGCGGCGGTCGCCAGGATCAGGGTCGCTTGTACAAGCCGTTTGGAAGGTTTATTCATACGAGGTTACTCCTGTGCTTTCAGTACCGCGACCAGGTCGAGGCGCCGTATCCGTCTATGGATGAGGAGTCCCGACAGGAGGGCGGCCAGGGCCACCACCAGAAAGGAAAAAGCATAGCTGCCGCTGCTGATGACCAGAGGCATGCGATACAGCTCGGTGGACATGCGCCTCGCGAGGTAGGCGCTGAGCGCGAAGCCGAGTCCCCAGCCGAACGGGATTGCCGCGCAGGTCAGGAGCGCCTGTTCCCCCAGCAGGACCCGGGACACCTCTTGGTGGGTGAAGCCGAGCACACGCAGGGAGGCCAGTTCGTGACCCCGCTCCGACAGGCTGATGCGCACGCCGTTGTAGACCATGCCGGCAGCGATGATGCAGGAAAATACCATCAGCACCGAGGTGGTGATGGCGAGGCTTTCGGCGATCAGCTTCCTGACCGAGGCCAGCATGGTCTCCCTCACCGCCACCCCGCTGACGGCCGGCGTACGTTTGAGCAGGTCGTAGAGGCGCGTGGCGCCCTGCGGATCAACGGCGAGGAACGCCCCGGAAACGGTGCTACCCTCCTCCAGCAGGCGGTTCAGGGCGGCTCCGTCCATATAGGCCGAGAGGCCGATCGATTCGTCCACCATCAGGGCTACCGGTACCCGCCGCACCGGGCGGGCCCCCTCCAGGACCTCCACGGTTACGGGATCACCCGGCGACACCCCCAGCACTCCTGCCAGTGCCGTGCCCAGGACCAGCCCCTCCTGCGGGATCCGGACCGGGTGCAGGTCACTTCCGGCCAGCCGCCGCAGATCGCCCCCCGGATCGAGTCCGATGATCTCCGTACGTTTGGCGCGATGGCCGCTCTTCAGCCTGACCGGGACGGCCCGGAACGGTTCGCTGCGCAGTACGGCGGGGAGCCTGGCGACCTCCTGGCGGGCCTTTGCGCTGCGTGGATCGGTGAAGGTGATCGTGACATCCTCCCGCTGGAGTGTCTCAAACTGAACCCGGATCATCCGATCGATGGAGTCGTAGAAAAACTGGCCGATCACCAGGATCGCCACGGCACAGGCGATGCCGACCATTGAGAGGCAGGCTTTTCCGGGGCGCCTCCCGATGTTGCGGACGATCATCCGGATGGTAGTGCTGCTGATCCGGACCAGACCGCTCCGCTCGAACAGACCGCTGCGGAAGGCGGCCGGCAGCTCTGGGCGCATCGCCTCGGCCGGGGGAAGCGCCATCGCCTGCCTGGCCGCCCCCCATGCCCCTGCCAGAGCTGCCGCGAAGGTGATGGCGAGGGCACTGGCTGCCACGTCGAGGCCTGTCTCATAGCGCAGGAGTGGAAAGCGGTAGAAGTCCCGGTACAGCCCGGTCAGGCGCAGGCCGAGGTACCACCCCGCGGCAATACCCGCCAGCGCGCCGCCCGACACGGCGCTGGAGGCCAGTTTCAGGTAGTGGCGTCCGACCGTGCCGCTGCTGTAGCCGAAGGCCTTGAGCAGTCCGATCTGGCTGCGCTGCATGGTCACCAGACGCGAGAGGACCATGTGCAGGAGAAACGCGACGATGGCGAGGAAGATGGCTGGAACATAGGTGGCTGAGACCCGGTTCTGGGCGATCTCGTCTGACAGAAACCGATGGGAGAGCTGTTCATCCCGCCCGTATGCACCAAGAGAGCCGTAGGGCGCCAGAAGCCGGTCTACGGCGGCGATCACCTCTGCCTCGCTCGCACCGTGCGACAGGGTCAAGGCAAGGTCGTTGAAGGCCCCTTCCATGCCATAGGCGGGCGCCAGCGCATCCCGTCCCATCCAGAGCACGCCGAAGCGCCTGTTATCCGGGAAGAGAGCCCCCGCGCCGCGCACCTCGTAGACATACTCGGGAGAGAGTGCGACGCCGCCAACCAGCAACTCCTGCCAACGGCCGTTGATCACCGCGCCGATCCGGTCGCCGGGAAGGAGCCGGTTGGCCGTTGCAAAGGCCTCGCTGGCCAGCACCTCCCCGCTCCGTCCCGCTTCGGGAAATCGTCCCTGACGCAGGCAGAGGTCGTTGAGCGTCGGTCCCTGCCGGTCGGGGATTGATACCAGCCGCCCGGTGGCGGGCTCACGCAGTCCCGGCACGTCGAGGATCACGTCGGCGACGATCCTGGTCTGGACCGCTGCGACGCCAGGGATGCGGCGGATCTCATTGCTCAGCGCCTCCGGTGCGCGCTTGAAACTGGCGAATACGTCGGCGAAACGGTAGCGGGCGTAATAGCCGTCGCGGGAGAGCAGCAGTGAGCGGTAGGTGCTCTGCATCGCCACGTACGAAGCCACCGCGCAGGCGACCACCAGCGAGATCGCCAGTACCTGCCCCCGCAGGCGCCAGAGGTCACGCAGCAGCATCCTGGTCAGGGGGGACATGGCCGTTACCACGACAGGGCGGCCGGCGCGATGCGCACCGGGTTGCGGCGCTCTTCGACGATACGGCCGCTACTGAGGCGGATCACGCGGTCGGCCATGCCGGCAATGGCGGCGTTGTGGGTGATCACCGCCGTGATCGTGCCCAGTTCGCGATTGACCCGTTCAAGCACCTCCAGTACCACCCTTCCGGTGGCATAATCCAGGGCGCCGGTCGGCTCGTCGCAGAGCAGCACGTCGGGGCGTTTTGCGATGGCACGGGCGATGGCAATCCGCTGCTGCTCGCCGCCTGAGAGCTGGGCGGGAAAGTGGTGCAGCCGCTCCTGGAGGCCGACCATGGTGAGTGCCTCGGCCGGGTCCATCGGATGGTCCGCGATCTCGGTCACCAGTGCGACATTCTCAAGAGCCGTCAGGCTGGGAATCAGATTGTAGAACTGGAAGACGAAGCCGACGTGCTCCCGCCGGAAGGCGGTCAATGCCCCTTCTCCGGCTGCGGTCAGGTTGTGGTCGCGGAAGAAGACCTCGCCGCTGGTCGGCAGGTCCAGTCCCCCCAGGATATTGAGCAAGGTTGATTTACCGCTGCCCGAGGCCCCGAGGATCACGACGAACTCCCCTCCCCACAGGTCGAAATCAACCCCCCGCAGGGCGTTGACCTGCACATCCCCCATGCTGTAGATCTTGGAGATGTTGTGGATATGGAAGAGTGCCTGCCCCGCCTCGTTCGTCATTGCCGATCAACCTCACTCCGCCGGCTCCGGACCCGGCACGGACTGCATCGCCTCCACGGTGATCACGTCTCGCCGATTTCATCCCGGAGGCCGCTCCCCTCAGTGCTTGTAACCAATACGCCGCAACAGAGCCCGTCGCTCCTGGCGGTCTTCGTCCGTCTCCACACCCTTTGGAGGGAACCCGTCGATAACGCCGATGATGCCCCATCCCTGGAGGGTGGAGGCGACGATTATCTGGAGCGGATTGGCTGTGGCGCAGTAAATCTGGCAGACTTCCGGGCAGTTCTTGATCTGGTTGAGGATGTTGATGGGATAGGCGTTCCGCAGCAGGATGCAGAAGATATGGCCGGCACCGATGGCCTTCAGAGCGGTCACGCTTCCCTGTACCAGTTCGTCGTCGTTGCCCTCGGTCCGGATCAGGCATGGGCCGGACGCCTCGCTGAAGGCGATCCCGAAGTGGGCCTGCGGCACCGTCGTGACGATGACCTCGTACAGGTCCTCGGCGGTCTTGATGAAGTGTGTCTGCCCGATGATGATGTTGCACCCTTCCGGGTAGTCGATCTTGACGCCGTGCATCTCCAGATTCATGAGTTTCTCCTTTGCATCGAAGTGTCTCAAGTATATCAGCTGAATGGTCACGGTCAAATCGGCCGGCGGTCGTCCACCGGCGAAAAAACGGCGTCAACCGGTGCACACAGGACTGCGTCTGGTATACTTGGAAACAAAGGGTACAGGTTGCAGCAACAACGGGAGGGGTTATGGTTGCCGTCGAGATGTTCAAGGGGAAATCGATCACCGAGCACCGGGTGGAGATCGTGGAACGCAAGGGAACCGGGCACCCGGACCAGATCTGCGACTCCGTGATGGAGGCCATTTCCGTGGCCCTCTGTCGGGAGTATCTCGACCGGTTCGGGACGATCCTCCATCATAATATCGACAAGGGGCTCCTGGCGGCGGGTAGGGTGGAGAAGCGCTTTGGCGGCGGACGGGTCACGCGTCCCATGGAGCTGATCATCGGTGACCGCGCCACGTTCAGGGCCAACGGCCAGGTGATTCCGGTCGGCGACATCGCCGTGGCGGCCGCCAAAGGGTGGATCAGGCAGCACCTGCGCTTCGTGGATCCGGAACGGCATATCCGCTACCGGGTTGCACTGGCGCCCGGTTCGGATGAACTGAGCGACATTTTTGCCCGCTCAGGCGAGATGAGGTTGGCCAATGACACCTCGGCCGCGGTGGGATATTATCCCCTCAGCCCCACGGAAAAGGCCGTTCTGGAGATGGAACGCTACCTTAACGGCAGGCAGTTTAAGGAGCGATACCCGCAGACCGGCGAGGACATCAAGGTGATGGGAGCCAGAAGGGGGCGGGAGCTCGATCTGACGATCGCCATGCCGCTGCTGGCCCGTCATGTATCATCGGAAGATGATTATTTCGCCGGCAAGGCGGCCATCCTGAACGAGATGCGTGATTTTGCGAACCAGCACGACGTTTTCAAGCGGGTAGGGGTGCAGTACAACACCCTTGACCTGCGGGGGCGTGGGTTGGGAGGCGTGTATCTGAGCCTGCTGGGCACCTCCGCCGAAGACGCCGATTCCGGGCAGGTGGGACGCGGCAACCGTGTCAACGGACTCATCTCCATGAACAGGCCGATGGGAACCGAGGCGGCTGCCGGGAAAAATCCGGTCAGCCACGTGGGAAAAATCTACAATATCCTGGCCCACCAGATGGCTCGCGAGATCTACCAGGAAATTGAGGGGATCAAGGAGGTCTATGTCCTGCTCCTGAGCAGGATCGGCGCGCCCATCGATCAGCCGCAGATAGCCACCGCCCAGCTTCTGCTGGAAAAGGGGCGGAGGGTCAACGACATCTCCAGAAAGGTGGAGGCGATCTTCGAACGCCGATTCGCAGAGATCAACGGATTCTGCGCGGCCCTGGCACGGGGGGAATTTTCGGTCTGCTGAGGACCGGGCTGCGCGGGGCTCCCGTGAGCACCTCGCCGGTCATGACAGTGAGCTGCGCCCCTCACCACCCCGCCGCGCCGATCAGCGGGACAAAGCGGACGCCGCAGAGCTCTTCGGTGCGGTAGTCACGGTCGCCTACCCGTCGCACCCGGACGAGCATCTGCACGTCAACGTATGTCCCGACCGGAATTACCAGCCTTCCCCCCGGGGCAAGCTGTTCGAGAAGGGGCTGCGGCAC
>JBAVTM010000531.1:0-2476 GCA_049696195.1 Desulfuromonadaceae bacterium
GTCACTGTGGAGGGAGCCTGGGTAACCGTCAATGTCGCTGCATTTGACGTTACTGTTAGGGCCGGGCTGCAGTTTGAGAAAACGGCACGATATTTACTACCACTCAGAGCGACTGTCGGAGATGTTATAATTAGTGTACCAGACGTAGCTCCTGAAATATCTACGTAGATTGTTCCTCCATCGGTGCTTACCTGCCACTGGACTGTAGACAGTGATGATGCAGCAGCAGTAAATGCAACGCTTGCTGCGCCATAAGTAACTATTGCATTGCTTGGATGGGTTGAGATTGAAGGTGCTGTACATGAAAGCTGGTAGTTCAGAGTGACAGTAGTCGTTGATGAAGCAACCCCGGCCGTCCCTGCAACTGTGGTGGAACCCACATAATTGTAGCCGTTAACCGTTGCCTGGATACCGGTTATGCTGAATCTGGAACTGGGCTGAACAGCGAACGTTTGAGCAGTCGTCCCACCGCTTGTTTGTTGATTCCCGTTGGACTGGATGCGCTCAATACTGAAAATACCGCCAATAGCGCCTGTGGGAGAGGCCGTAACAGTTACATTTGCTGGTTGAGCCGCCGCCGCATACGGCCCGACATACGGTCCGCCACCTCCGGGGGTACCGGCAGGCTGGACCGGGTTGATGCCGGTGTCGGCCAGGGCCTTGGCCATGTTGAGCCGGCCGTTGCCGAACATCGCCTGGTTATTAGGATCGCCGGCGCTGCCGATGGCGTCGGCAGCGCGCGCCAGCCGGCCGACGATGATGCCGTTGGTGAGGAGGGGGTCAACTGCCTTCATAAATGCCGCTGCACCCGCCACAAAAGCCGACGAGGCGGAGGTGCCGCTGATATAGCTGTAGCCGCCATTGGGGCCGGTGGTGTAGATATCCGTACCGGGAGCGGCGAGGAAGGTATCCTGCCCGTAGTTGCTTGCCGGGGCGAGCAGATCATTGGGGTCGGTCGCGGAGACGCCGATGACCCCCCGGTCACCGGCGGGGAAAGTGGGGGTGGTCACCCCGTCATTTCCGGTGGCGGCCACAAGTACCACTCCTTTCGACCAGGCGTAATCGACGGCGTCCTGGAGGTTTTGACTGAAGTCGGGGTTGCTGAACCCCATGAGTATGACATCGGCGCCATGGTCCACGGCCCAGACAATGCCGGCGATGATGTCGCTGTCCTGACCGGTTCCCCCGGCATTGAGCACGCTTACCGGCATAATCTGCACGCCGCCGAACGCAATCCCCGCGATTCCCGCCCCGTTGTCGGTCGCGGCCGCTGCGATTCCGGCCAGCCAGGTCCCGTGGCCGCTCGGGTCACCCAGACCGTCGGTTCCATCCAGGATCGAGGTGCCGGGGATAACTACACCAGCCAGGTCCGGATGGGTGGCATCGACACCGGTGTCGAGGAGAGCCAGCTTAGCCGCGCCGGTCGGGGCGACCGTGCCGAAGACCGACTCCCAGCCGATCTTGGAGAGTGCCCACTGGACCCCGTAGTTAGCGTCTGTAGGGATCGCTTCCGCCTTCCGAGTCCTATTCACCTCGATGCTGACAACCTGGGCATCGGCCTGGTAGTTTTGCTGCACCAGGGGCTGGTCGGCAGTCGGTACCGTGACGATATGCAGTCGCAGTGCCGGAACCGACGATGTTTCGACTCCGCCGTTCCGGGCGATGACCGCCGTCTGCTCCTCGACGGTAAGGCCGCTCGTCATCTTGACGATCAGTGACAGAGTGTCGGCTGCCGAGACATCTGTGGCGGAATAAAACAGACCACCGATTATGGTCATGATGCCCAGAAGAATTACGAAGAAATTCCGTCTCCCGCTTGTCTGGACGGTATACGTGCCGTTAGCAGAACTTTTCATATTGCCCCCTCCTATTCCATGGAAATAACCGTTAGCCAACAATACTTTTATCAGGTTAAATCAGTACTTATTAGTTGTTGTTAGCATATTGTGAGCCGGAACTCATAGCCGGGCTGATAAAAATGCAACATACTGATATTGCAATATTATGCACAATAAACGGATTGACAAAAAGGTGGGTATGGCTGGCTAGGCGGGGGAAAGTGTAAAAGAAGTGTAAAGATAGGTGCAGGGGGGTGTAAAGGATGTAGATGCGTCTTTACACTTCTGGTCACACAGCACATTTAGCAGTCCTTTCCAGGATTTTTGCCCGGGTATTCCCAATCCCGCCTTCTTCGGCGTACAATAACTTATATAGATAGGCTGCGTTACCTTCGGGTACTATATTATTTGCAAGAGCTGCTGACATGACAAAATCGACCAGCAAAAAGTTGTTACTGCCCGTAATCGCCCTGATAGTGGCATCTGCAGCACTGATGCTGCTTCTCGCATCCGGTATCGGCAGCCGCCTTGACTTGTGGCACTTCCGTACCGGGTTTACGCTGTTAAAATACGCTGCGTGGCTTGGACTTGCCGCTGCCGTTTTGGGCTCTGTGGCGCTGCTGCTTTCATCCCTGCAG
>JBAVTM010000532.1:0-1601 GCA_049696195.1 Desulfuromonadaceae bacterium
ATGCAAATCAGGTCTTTTTTTCGATCAGTCATTTATTAACTCCGAAACTAACTGCAGGAAAGTGTTTGTCGGTAAAATCCATCAAGTTCTCTCACCAGTGTCACCCATTCAAAATGCTGATGCATGTACTCCCGGGACGCCTGTCCAACCGACCTGCGCAAATCGGCATCGTTCAGCAGAGTGACCAGCCGTTCAACCAGATCATCGTCAGTATCGAATCTCGTGACCTCCGTATCTATCAGATATTCCGCGGCCTGACCAATCCGGTCCCCCACCACCGGTATCCCGGCAGCCAGGAGCTCGGTCAGCTTGGCCGGGCATTTGGCCCGGTTGATCAGGGTATCATCCAGGAGATACAGGGCCACATCGCCGGCGGCCAGATGGCCGGGAATTTCGGCGGGTTCCAACCACCCAGCCATGACCAGCGATTCGGCAAACCCCCGCTCCGAGGCGGCCAGAACCAGGGCATCAGCTTCGCCCCCCGACCCTTTCCCCACGACAAGAATGCGGCAGGTGGAAACCCTATTGATCAGCCGTTCAAGTATCCCGTACAGCCGCTCCTGCTCGAACTCAAAGAACCTGGTATAGAGGAGAAGTACGGGTGTGTCGCCGGTAATCCCCAGACGCTTCCTGACCGCGGCCCCATCGCCGGATGGCCCGACACCGACTATACCATTGGGGAGATAACGGCACGATTCAGGCATAATCCCGTTCCTCTCCATTTCAGCTTCCAGCAGACGGCTTGCCACCGTCACTCCCCGTGCGCACCGGGGAATATAGCGTTCCTGAAAATCATACAGTGCCCGCTCCAGAGCGCTATAGGGCCTGGCGTCATTCATTCCCCCTTTACCCTCAAGGTCATCACAATCCACAAACAGGGGAGGCATCCTGACTCCCAGCGTTGAAAACAGATGCATCATCATGACTGCCAGTCCGCCATACCCCTTGGGTTTAAAAAGATGGATACAATCCGGGGCCTCTGCCATTGCCGCCCGGTACATGCGCCACGCCATGAGCGGAGCGCCCAGCGCACGGCTTCCGGCCAAACGGATATTGACAATCCTGATGCCGTTTACCGTCTCTTCACTATCTGAATCTTCAGGATTGGTATAGGGGGGGGCGACAATCACCACATTGTGTCCCAGATGCTGCAACTCCACGGCGATCGGAAGCATGCGGGCGATGAGCGTCCCCTTGGGGCGGATGCCGAACGGGGCGAGGAAAACGATCTTCATCGTGCGGCACCGAGAGTACGAGCGACCTTCTGCAAAAGCAGATAAAAAGAGGCGACCCCGCACCAGAGCAATCCGAAATTCTTCCTGACGATCTGCAGCGTTTCCAAGTGGGCTTTGCGGCTGCTTACCCCTCCGGGAAGAGCCGCCGCCCTGAGCGCCGGGGAATAGACAAAGTGGGCTCCCGACTTCATGAGGCGCTGGTTGAAGTCGAAATCGGCGTACACCTTGAATCTGGTGTCAAACGGCAGATCCTGGTGGAGTGACTTGTGGACGAGAAGGGCTTGGTGATGGAGCGTATTGTTGCACCTGAGGCCGAAACCGGCCTCTCCGCGGAATACTCTCCCCTCCAGCTGGACATCTCCGTAC
>JBAVTM010000533.1:0-5906 GCA_049696195.1 Desulfuromonadaceae bacterium
CTCAAGCTCCTTGTTCATAGCTTCAAGTTCCGTCCCCTTTCGGGCAAGCTCGGTATTGAGATCCCGTATCACATAGTCCTGCCAGGCGATGACCCGCTTTGACCGTACTATGGAGAGTACCTTTTCAAGGGCCGTAAAAAACTGCCTGATATCGATCGGCTTCAGGATGTAATTGCTGATGCCGATCTCGATGGCTTGAATCAGGTACTGTGAATTGCTGTACGCGGTCAAGGCGATAATCTCGGTAGAGGGGCAGAGCGATTTAATTTCAGCCGCCATCCTGAGGCCATTGATAATGGGTATATTAATATCGGTTATGACAATATCAGGCTGGTACCGCTTGAACGACTCAAGACCGGCCTCACCGTTATCGGCAATAAGCAACCGCACATCCGGGAATCGATGGCGGATAATTTCGCAGAGCATCTCCCGCGAATCCGGTTCATCTTCCACAAAGAGCATGGATACGCCATGTTTGGCCGGGTCAGCTGCCACCATTTTTAACCTCGATCCTGAACACCGCCCCATTCCCGGCATTACGCACCGTCAGACGGCCCCCCATGTTTTTATCGATGATGGTCTTCGACATGAACAGCCCGATCCCCGTCCCGTTGTCTGGCCCCTTGGTGGTAAAGTAGGGGTCGAAGATTCTGTCAATGATCCCGTCGGCAATGCCGCCGCCGTTATCGGTGATGGTCACGACCGTTCGGCCTCCTTCCGTAAACGCGCGGATCGATATCAGAGGTTCGCCAACATTCTCTCCGACCAGTACATCGCGTGCATTCATCAGGACATTCAACAGTACCTGGGCGTATTCATTGGGATAGCCGGCAACCATCGGTTCGCCTTCAGCATGGTAGTCAATTCTGATCCGCTGGTTCAGGAAGCTCATTTCGATGAGCGTGATCATATGTTTGATCACCCCGTTGACGCTGAAGGTCACCAATTCCTTGTCGGACCTGAAAAAATCCCTGAAGTCGTCGATGGTTCGCGACATTTGCGTGATTAACTTCATCGCCAGGTCGGTGTTCTCATCCAGAAACCTCCGGCTGAATTCAGCCGTGCCGTAGAAAATCGGCAACTTCTGGATGATGAGCCCGAGCGTATTCAACGGCTGGCGCCACTGGTGGGCGATGTTGTTGATCATCTCGCCGATAATCGCCAGGCGCTCCTGCAGGATCAGCAGCTGGTCCTTCTGGCGCAGCTCATCCACTGCCCCGGCAATGCGTCCTTCCAGAGATTTGTTGAGTTCCTCAAGTTCCTCCCTTTTTTCGGAGAGTCCCTCCTCAGCATGTCTGCGCCCGGTTATGTCGATGACCGCAACGCGGCACTCCCCCCCTGACGCGCAGACCAACGCCTCAACCTGCACAATGAGCGGAGGATGAGCTGTCGGCGCAAGCTTCAGTTCGCAGGACTCCGCGCTCTGCCTCGCAAACACCTTTTCTAAAAACGCCGTGAAGTGCGGGCGGGCTTCATCTGCGACGTGCAGTCCGAAGCGCCGGCCGAGCAGCCGGGAGCGCTCGATACCGAGGATGCGCGCGCCGCAGAGGTTCACTGCAGTGATATCCCCGCTACGGTCGAGGGTGAAGTAGCCAACCGGGGCGAAATCATAAAGATCGGTGTACTTTTCCAGAGCATTTTCCACTTCGTCCCTGGCCTGGCGGAGTTCTGCGTTCTGCATCTCCAGTTCGATCTTGTGGACCTCAAGCTCATGGACAAGCCGCTGCAACCCTTCCTCAGTCCGGGGGGGGCGCGGTTCCGTCATAGTCAAATGCAACGTTTCTTCCGCATGGCGGCGCAGTCCATCAACCGTTGTCGACAAGTTCTGCTGTTTGCCAATTTCCATGGTTACCTCTTTTAATTCACATCAATTGGCTGAAGACATCTAAAAAGAATCGGCAGAGTTATCGAAAACTTCACCATCATTATCGCCCATATGCAGACTTGTAAGAGTCCGGTCACGGTACCTTGGCTGTAAGTTTCATTTGGTTACTTCTTCGTCATTAATATACCAGTATTTTCTTAAATGTCTCACAATTGTTGAAAAAGACAACGCTGTCTCTGAACTACCCAATTCGGCCCGCCTCACGACGAAGCCATCAAAGCGAAAAGCCTCAGATCATACCGTTTTTATACGGGCCAAATCTGAGGCTAATTCATCGTAGATTCGTATCATTTCAACTTGGTTCAGGAACGGTTTCGTTTGTGTAATAATTGGCTCAACAATGCGGACAAACAGGGACAATTAAATTAATATTTTTTTATTATAAAGATATCAGAGAGTGAAATAAAAGGTCGCGCCATTGCCCGGCTCTCCTGCCCCCCAGATTTCACCACCATGGGCATGGACAATTCGCTGCACAGTCGCAAGACCTATGCCACTACCCGTGTAATCACCGGAATTGCCAAGACGGCTGAACGGTTTGAAGAGTTTTTCAACCTCATGCATGTAAAAACCTGCTCCGTTGTCACGAACAAAGAAAACTTTCTTCCCATCATGCTCTTCAATGCCGAAAGTCACCCTGGGCACCGGCACATGAGAGGTATACTTCCATGCGTTACCCAGTAGGTTCACCAGCATAACCCTTAACAGATTTCGATCTCCGTTGGCGGCAAGCCCTGGATGAACGGTAAACACAACCTGTTGTTCAGGATACTGGGTGCGAAGATCACTTTCGACTTCAATGGCCAGCTCGCTCAGATCAACATATTTATTAGTAAGACCGCTTTTCCCAACACGGGAAAGCAGCAGAATCGCCTCAATGAGCTTATCCATGTTATTGCACGAGGCACCAATGGTTTTAACCACGAAACGACCTGTTTCGTCCAGCATCTCGGATTGCTCTTGCAGAATAGTGACGGCCATAAGGATTTGGTTAAGATAGCTGCGTATATCGTGGGATAGAGTGTAGCTGAAGGATTCCAGCTCACCGTTGGCGATCATGAGATCCTTTGCCCTCTTCTCCAGGTCAAGATTGAGCATCATCAGCCTACATTCCGCATCCTTCCTCCTGGAAACATCACGCACCACACAGACAATGCCATTATCTTCCATAACATTCAGTGAGAGTTCCTGGGGGAAAAAGGTGCCGTCTTTTCTCCTGCCCGTCGCCTCCCCCCGCCAGGCTCCCTTTTCCATTAAAAGAGGCATGATCTCCATTTGGAATCGCTCTAATTCGTCGGAGTCATAAAGAATATGCCATTTACTGCCAATCAACTCTTCAGGAGAATTGTAGCCGTAAACTAGTGCATGGGCCTGATTCAGGTAAGCATACTCCCCTTCGCTGTTCAGTATGGCAATACCATCCATGGATGATTCGATGGCCGTTAATTGCCTGATCAGTTTCTCTTCCATCATAACCCGATCAGTTCTATCCCTGACCGATTCAATACCACCGACTATCTCCCCCTGGGCATCTCTTAGCGGGGTAGAGACAATCTCGACATGAATTTTCCCGCGTCCCGGAATGACCGTATTTGTCTCGCGCCTATGAGTCTTGCCGTCCTTGAATGACTCCAGCAGATGACAGCCCTGGCATGGTTCATACTTGCCCTGGTAAGCGGTATAGCAAAACTCGCCGGGATGATTTCCCATCATGCTGACATGGGCCTTGTTCTGGTAGATAACCTTAAGGTCTTTGTCCTGGATGCTTATGGCATCTCCGATAGCATCAAGGATAGCCTCGGAACCTATTTGGATAAATTGTTTGTGATTGTTATGCTTTGTCACGTAGTTTTCCCCAAAGAGTTGCAAAGTTATGACGTTTACTATACCCCATCTATCAGTTAAACGCCACGGTATCTTGAGGACGGATTGATCCGAATCGCCCGGTACGGCTCAACGGGACATGGATCAAGGCAGATGATCTATGAGGTTTACGGGGATAATATCGAAGGGCTTGATGAGGATTTCTGGCATATTTTGGCATACTTCTGCCAGGACTTCGCACAACAGAAAAGGAAGCAATCGGCAACAGTTGGATACGGTCAAGTTATCTCTTACCAAATGTAACAGCCTGATTTTCCGCAGAAAAGCGAAACCCCGAACCTACCTTTTAAAACTTTTTTGTGAAAGTTTTTGTGATAGTCGGGGCAAATCGTAACGAATCATAAATGATTCTATGTACTTAAATGGAGCGGGAAACGGGATTCGAACCCGCGACTTCAACCTTGGCAAGGTTGCACTCTACCACTGAGTTATTCCCGCTTGCGAGACCAGATGTATAGCAAATCAAAATAATGGTGTCAACTTTTTTTAGCATACGGTTCAAATTTCAATGCGGGGAGGTATCCGGCGGCAACGCCGGCAACATCCGGTAGACGGACACCAGCAGTCTTGATCTGGCGCTCCAGGAATGCATCCTGACCGCTCTCTCTCTGACCCGGATTGAAAGTGAAATCATGCGTTCGCTGTTACGAAGCGTTGAAATGATGCTGTCTGCTAGCAAAGAGGTATTTCCATGCTCGACATATATCCCGTCGTCACCGAGTATCTCCCGGTTGATCTGGTTGTCGAACACCACCGTCGGCAGGCCGCAGGCCATATAATTGAACAGCTTGCCATTGGCCTCGGTCTGCGCCAGTTTCGGTGATACCGCAAGATCACCGGCGCTCAGGAAAAACGGGGCACGGTCATAGCTCACCCGTCCGGTGAACGTGATTACGTCGTCAATACCGATTTCCCGGGCCTTCTGGCGGTACTCACTGTCGGGAAACCCCATCAGCAGAAAGCGTACATTCGGGGCTTTACCCTTGACGACGGCAATTGCATCCAGCAACAGGTCAACCCCCTGATAACGGTTAAACAGGCCGAGATACACAACCAGCTTCACATCATCGGGAATCCCGAGTTCCCGGCGCGCTTCCCTCCGTGAATGGGGCCGAAAAATCTCCGTATCGACGCCGTCTATAAGGTTGACCACCTTCTCCGGGGCTATCCCCCAATCGGATACCAGTTCCTGCCGCCCTTTGTCGGAGCTGGTAATGATCAGGTCGGCACGGCGGTTGATAAAACCTTCCACCCCTCTGAATATTTTCAGAAGCGGCGACGCAGCACTGAAAAAACCATGGTTGAGGGACTCGCCGCTCAAGCTGCCCTGATAATCGAACAGCAGGGGAATCCGGAGTATGCGTTTGAGAACCGAGCCGATCAAGGCTCCTTCGTGCAGGTGGGCGTGAATCAGGTGGGGACGGAATGACCGGGCTTCGCCAAGCGCTTTCCACAACAGGAGCAGATCAAGGTACGGCTTGTGCCAGGAAGGGCCTGCCTCCAGCTTGCCGTACCACGGGACAGCCGGTGTTCGTACCACGCGCACCCCGGGCATATCGCGGCCAAGGTGATACGTCACGATGCAGACCTCGTGCCCCAACTTCGTCAACGCCCGGGCCTCTTCATATATCCTGACATGACACCCCCGGTCGGCGAAATAGGGAGTCGGGGCGATCATCAGTACGCGGAGTGCGCCGTCAGTCAAGGTTTATCCTGTCTTTCACAACATATATCGGCTTGCCTTGCGACTCGAAGTAGGTTCTTGCATTCAGTTCGCCAAGAAGCCCCAACACAATAAACTGAACCCCCATAAACAGCAGGAATGCCGTCACTATCAGCAGTGGATTACGATTCATGCTGAGGTGTTCAAACATCTTCATGTAAATGGTCATCGCTCCGGTGCCGACGCCGGCCAGCATGGTGTATATCCCCCACTTGCCGAATAATTGAATCGGTTTGGTGGAATAGGCCATCAGGAACTTGACCGTCATCAGATCGAGGATCACGCGCAGCGTACGGGAAATGCCGTATTTACTGACACCATGAAGGCGGGGAAAGTGGTTGACCGGCAGTTCTGTCACCCTGGCGCCGAACTGGGATGCCAGCGCCGGAACAAAGCGGTGCATTTCGCCGTACA
>JBAVTM010000534.1:0-2313 GCA_049696195.1 Desulfuromonadaceae bacterium
GGGCGCACCAGCGCGTCAGCGCCTGTGTGCCGCCCCCACGGGAATGCTTGCTATGCAAATTATTTGAGAACCGTCACCAAAGCTCCAGCGCGCCATGATCAATAATCGCAGATTTCCGCCTTGACGTCCCCTGCGCTTCCGAGATGCACGCTTCGAAGATTACAACTTCAACCGCGGCACGCCGCCTCGATTGCAGCGATGTCGATCTTTTTCATCTCCATCATCGCATCGAAAGCACGCTTGGCGGCGGCGGGGTCGGGATCGGTTATCGCTTTGGTCAGAGCGATCGGCGTAATCTGCCAGGACAAGCCCCATTTGTCCTGGCACCAGCCGCACGCACTTTCTTCGCCGCCGTTGTCGATGATGGCGTTCCAGTAACGATCGGTTTCGGCCTGGTCAACAGTTGCGACCTGAAACGAGAATGCCCAGTTGTGCTTGACCCCGGGGCCGCCATTGAGCCCGAGGCAGGGAATTCCCATCACCGTAAACTCGACCGTCAACACATCTCCTTTTTTCCCGGACGGAAAGTCTCCCGGCGCGAGGTGCACCGCGCCAACGGATGAATCGGGAAAGGTCTTGGCATAAAATCGCGCCGCTTCCTCGGCGTCGCCATCGTACCAAAGGCAAATCGTATTCTTTGCTTGCTTATTCATGTCACCCCTCCTGGTCTATTGACGTGTTACTGCTTCATATTAACTCGCATAAAGCCTGAGCTGAGCTCAGGGGCGCCGCGATAGCGGTGTTCCTGGGAGCGCGTTGTTAGCGCGCACAGTTTGTAGACAGTATATTCACGTCGCATCTGTAGCCATCTTGGCGCGCCGGGTCAATTCTTTCGCGCTTGGCTCGGTCTGGCTAAGCGAGCCAAGCGGAATGTCTCCAGCTGGAACATAGGTGCTCATCACAACGCCAGTTGTTGAAACCTTAGAAGCAAGTACTAGCCGAAGGCAAGGGCGTCTCCGCGAGTAAACCTCTGGGGGCGGATAGAATCTGTCTCCTTGTTCGATCCAGAAGACGTTCGTTGCGTCTATGGCAATTGCACCCGGTGGTTGCTGTGCAATGGCGATGGTCGTTATCGGCCCTCCATTAATATTCATTTTCTTAATCGTCGGGTTTGCTCCAGTCGAGGAGTTGCCTTCGGTCCAATAAATGTCAGTCGAATCAGCTGTAAGATCTGTTGGATTTCCAATGATGTCCACTGGTGTGGTAAGAATCGTCACCGTTCCTCCGTTAACCCCTACTTTTTTCATGAGGGTGCCCTCCTTGGTGGTGCCTGGACTGACTGACTGGAATTCCTTTGTAAAATGAAAATGGCTGAACTGTCCAAAGGATCAACCTTCGGCAGCTCGGCCATCTTCTTGCAGAAGACCCGCCGCTTTCCAGCCTCACCTCACCGAGGGTTTGGCTCTGTCTGGCAATAAATTATTAGCGTTTTAATAATATCGCAGCTTCATTTATAGTCAACCCCAGTTTTGGTTCTGTATGGCTCCCCGAAAAAGACAAAACTGGGCAATGGAGAGAGCACCTATCTTTGTAACGTCTGATTTCTGAACAACGAGCCGAGTGGGGGGAGGGAGAATGTGCTCCGGGGAGTCAATTCTCTATTGACAAACAGGGGAGGTGTTGTTCTACTGTAAACTTGTGTTTTCGACCATTTATACGTACAAAAAATCATTACAAACTCAGGAGGAAAACGATGAACCCATTGGCCCAAGAACTGAACGATCTGCTTGCCCAGCACAGCCCGCATGTCCTGGAAATGCTGTCCGATCTCGGAAAGAACCTCTTCTTTCCCAAGGGTATTCTGACCCAGTCGGCCGAAGCCAAGGACAAGGCTCATAAATACAACGCCACCATCGGCATCGCCACTGAGAACGGCGGACCGATGTTCCTGCAGTGCATCCAGGACAAGCTCTCCGCCTTCGATCCCAAGGACATCTATCCCTACGCGCCGCCGGCCGGCAAACCGGAACTGCGCGCCCTCTGGCGGGAGAAAATGCTGCGGGAAAACCCCAGCCAGAACGGCAAACACTTCAGCAACCCGATAGTCACCAATGCGCTGACTCATGGTCTTTCCATCGTCTCCGACCTTTTCATCGACAAGGGGGATCACCTGATCCTTCCCGACATGCTCTGGGGCAACTATAACCTGACCTTCGGCACCTGCAGCGGCGCGATCGTCAAGAAACACCCGACCTTCACCACGACCGGCGGCTACGACATCGACGCCTTCAAGGCGACGCTGAAGAACAGCGCCGAAGAGAAGGGCAAGGCCGTTGTCCTGCTCAACTTCCCCAACAACCCCAGCGGCTACAC
>JBAVTM010000535.1:0-3337 GCA_049696195.1 Desulfuromonadaceae bacterium
TTGATGTTGATGCGGCAGACCTGGTTGACCAGCGCATCGACCAGCTGGGCAAGCAGGTCGGTATTCTGCCCGAAGATGCTGGCCTGCTGGCCGTAGTTCGAGGCGACGACGTATTCAATCGGCTCACGGATATCGTCAAACGGGACGACCGGGATGACCGGCCCGAACTGCTCTTCGCTGTAGACCCGCATCGCGGGGGCAACCGGATACAGCAGCGCCGGGTAGAAGAACGAGCCGCTGACGGCACCGCCGCCGGGGTTCACGACCCGGGCGCCGAGGGCCAGGGCATCCCCCACCAGTCCCTCCAGATAGGCCGGCTTTTCCGGTTCGGGGAGCGGCGTAATCGTGACCCCCTCCTCCCACGGCATGCCGCACTTGAGGGCGCTGATTCCGGCGGACATCCGCTCCAGGAATTCATCGACGATCGAACGGTGCACGAACATGATCTTCAGTGCGGTGCAGCGCTGGCCGTTGTAGGTAAGGCTTCCCCTGATGCATTCGGCCACCGTCAGCTCGAGGTCGGCATCCGGGAGTACCACCGCCGGATTCTTGGCATCAAGTCCCAGCACGCAGCGGAGCCGGTGCGGCCGGGGATGAACCGCACGGAGCGCATCGGCCACCCGGTGGGTGCCGATAAAACCGAGCACATCCACCTGGCCGGAGGCCATCAGCGGGGGGACGACAACCTCGCCTTCGCCGTAGACCGTATTGACAACACCGGCAGGAAACGAATCGCGCAGCGCCTCCAGCAGCGGTCCAAAGATCAGGATGCCGAAGCGGGGCGGTTTCAGCAGGATCGTATTCCCCATCACCAGCGCCGGGATCAGGGTCGTAAAGGTCTCGTAAAGGGGAAAATTGTAGGGTCCCATGCAGAGCACCACCCCCAGAGGGGCGCGGCGGATCTGGCCGATGATTCCCTGCTGAATGACGAAGCGGGACGCCGAACGGTCCAGTTCTTTCACCGCTTCGAGCGTTTCGCGGATATAGGTGATCGTCCGGTCGAACTCGCGCTCCGCCTCCTGCCGGGATTTGCCGATCTCCCACTGCAGCAGGGTCACGATCTCCGTCCGCTTCTCCAGCATGGCAGCCGTAAAGCGCTGCACGCTCTTGATCCGCTCGCTGACCGGCATCGTCGGCCAGACGCCGCGGCCGTTCGAATAGGCCCGCACCGCGACAGCCAGCGCCTCAAGCGCCGCCGCCCCGGTCAGCTGCGGGGCTGCTCCGACCAGCTTCTGCCGGTTTCCCGCGGCGGAACGTACCCGGACCGGCGAATGAATCTCCTGCAGCGGACCATCCCAGGATCGCAGTTCGCCGTCAATCAGGTAGCGTTCCTGCCTGATCGGCTGCAGGATGCGGTACTGTTCGGGGATCTGATCTTCTTCGGGAAACAGCGCGTCGATTGTATCGGTCATAGGAAAATCTCTCGCAGATTTTATTGGGAAGCAGCTTCCGGCCAAGACGGCAGCGGCCTGCGAAAATATCGCAAGCCGCAGTTTTTACCTGGTGCGAAGCCGGGGGGGGGAATCGAATATTCTCCATGCCTGTTCTTCCGGTGCTGACGGGTGAATATACCGGTACCCGTCCATGACGGTCAACAAAAAAGCCGCCTCCGGTCAGCCGATCGCCTCTCCTTCCCTCTCCGCGGCACGCTGTAAAAAAGCGGGTGCGGCGGCTCTCGAAACCTTTGACAGCTGACGCATCAGTTCGAAGGGGACCCGAGACAGCCGATACCCGGCTTTCAGGTCATTCACCATGCCGATCCAGAGGTGCCCCGTCATCTCGGCATCGGCAAGTGCCCTGTGGTGCACCCCGGAGGTCACGATGTTCCTGTAACGGACGAGTGATTCCAGGCTGTGCCCCGGGGCTTCCGGATAGACACGGCGCGAAACCAGCAGGGAGCAGGCGAACTCCCGGCTCCGCTGCCGGTTGATCCGCTGCAGTTCGGCGTCGAGAAAGCGGCTGTCGAAACTCGCATTGTGGGCTACCAGGTGGTGCCGGGCCATGAAGGCGGCAAATCTGCCCATGACCTCGGCGACCGGAGGGGCACCGCACACCATCCGGTTGGTGATGCCGGTATACTCCTCGATGAAGCGGCTGATTCTCACCCCGGGGTTCATCAGGCTCTGGAAACGGTCCACGATCCGGTTGTTCTCGATCAGGACGGCCCCGACCTCGATCGGCCGGTCGCCGTGATTCGGCGAGAGGCCGGTGGTCTCAAAGTCGAGCACGACTACGCTGTAATTGCCCACGGTATCACCTTTGCACTCGATCTATTCTTTTTTCCGGATGTGACTGATACGTTCATTCAGCACCGCAGGCGGCGGCCGAGGCCAGCATGGATACCATCTCGCCATGGATCTGGCCGTTGCTGGCCACGATCCGGTCGTTGAAGACGTCGTAGGGTGAGCCGTCGAAGGTCGTCACGGTTCCCCCCGCTTCCCGCACCAGCAGGACCCCCGCCGCCACATCCCACGCCTTCAGCTTCAGCTCCCAAAAGCCGTCCAGCCTCCCGGCGGCCACATAGGCCAGGTCAAGGGCCGCGGCTCCGGCCCGGCGGATTCCCCGGGCACCCTTCTGGAAGGCGATGAAATTGGCGAAGTTGTTGGCCGGATCAGTTGCGCAGTCATAGGGGAAGCCGGTGCCGAGCAGCGAATTTTTCAGCGGTGCGCGGGCGGATACCGAGATGGCGCGGCCGTTCAGCTCTGCGCCCCCTCCTTTGGTTGCCGTGAAGAGCTCGTCATACACCGGGTTATGAATCACCCCGGCGACCAGTTCGCCGTCCAGCTCAAGGGCGATCGAAGAGCAGAACCAGGGATACCCGTGGGCGTAGTTGGTCGTGCCGTCCACCGGATCGATGATCCAGCGGCAGGAAGAGCCGCTCTGCGGGTAGTCGCCCTCCTCGGCAACGATGTCGTGGCCGGGAAAGCGGGAGAGCAGATGCTCCACGATCAGCCGTTCCGATTCCCTGTCGACTTCGGTCACCAGGTTCTTGTCCCCCTTCATCTCTATATCCAGAGACGAGGCAAAGCGGGACATCTGGTAGCGTCCGGCGAGCCGGGCGGCACTGACGGCCTCCTGCAGATATTCGTTGTATGTACTCATGCACCCCCCCAGTTCGGTCGGCCCTCACAGAGCGCCCCTTCGTCTCTTCATTGCAGCTGAACCTGGCAAGTATTAAGTAGCAGGGCCGGGAAAGCAAGGGGTTTAATGCGGTGAAGGAGGACAAAGGGGGTGAGATGTGCCGGCCGCGGCTGATGTCTGCAATAATTTAATTGTCTTCTTGTGAATGTCCCGGTCAGTGTAGTAATTTGTATTCCCGGTAATTGCTCCTTTTCAC
>JBAVTM010000536.1:0-3291 GCA_049696195.1 Desulfuromonadaceae bacterium
GAGACATACAACGTCGATGAGAACGCGATGACGCCGAGCGCGATGATTCCGAGCAGCAGGCCGCAACAGATGATGACCAGCGATATTCCGCAGAACTTGCCCAACACGTACGAAGTGCGGGACAAGGGGAGCCCAAGAAGGGAGGTAGTGAAGCGGCGGTCAATATCTCGCCAAACAGAGGAGGAACCGAGCAGCAGGGTGAATACCAGCAGTACAAATGAAATTGCCGAAAGAGATAATGTAATGGAGAGTTCTTGAACCTGTCGCATGGAAAAGAGGCTGAACGACGGTATTGCGCATGAAATGACGATACCGGTCATTCCCACTGCGAGGAGCAACCGATCGCGCATCACCGTTTTCAACACAAGAACCGTCATCTGCCAGATCGTACGCATTATTCCTCCTAAAGCCATAAACAGCAAGAGCGGGACAAAAGCCCGCTCTTGCTCGAACTGCATATTTTGTACGACTATTTCACTGAAGTCCAGCCGGTCCAGCTGTCTGACATGTCAGAAGCGACTGTTGGAATAGCCTCAGGAGTGCCGGCAGTCGTCATCTCCTTCATGAAGAGGCGGCTTACCGATGATGCAGATGCGTATGTTTTGTTGCCGCTTGTATGGCCTGTGCCGATCGCATAAAACTGGCCGCCGAGCGGCGCCGCTGTTGTATCCGCTGAATATGCCGCCATTACATTTGCCGACAACTTTGTTACGAACGTAACGTTTTCTCCGACGTTGGTCGCAGTAACGGTCCAGGAACCATTAGCATCACCAAGTGAGTAGGTCCCGTCAACCGTTCCAACACCATCTGTAGCAAAAACAGATGTACCTGCAGCAAGTAATCCCATTATTGTTAACGCAATAATTTTTTTCATACATAATCTCCTTTCATCAATTATTTATAAATTAGTAGGGATATTTCTGGTTATCAGCGTAAAATGACTCAAGACCGGTTTTCATGTTTTTCAAATCGCTCTCGGCAGCGCTGTTGTAAGCCTTTGCACGATACGCAGAGAACTGCGGGATGGCAATAGCTGCCAGGATGCCGATGATCGCAACAACGATCAAGAGCTCGATCAGGGTGAAGCCTTTTCTGTTACGAATCTTGTTTAGCATGTTTATTTCTCCTTTCTTGGTTTATGCCTGCTCAAAGGCATTTATTATTGGAACGAGACGAACATTTTTCGTCCATGTGGTAAGCAAAGAAAGTGCCAGCAAATCATTTATTTGTTACCCGCTGAAATATATGAATAAATCAGTTAATCGCTGGACGGAAAGCTGCCTCTATGTAAATAGTTTGTCAACTGCATTGACATTTATTGTCACATACAAGGCGTGTCAGTAGGGATACTTCTGATGTTCGCCATAGAATGATTCCAATCCGAGACGTATGTTGTGCAAATCGGATTCGGCCGTCCCATGATACGCCCTTGCCCGGTATTGTGAAAACTGGGGTATTGCTATAGCAGCCAGAATCCCGATAATCGCTACCACGATGAGAAGCTCTATCAGTGTAAAACCAGCATCAATTGTTGATCCTTTTTTCATGCTAATTCCTCGTACGACAGGGAAAGCATGATGTATGCCATAAAAACATAACCATATATACTTTATATTATCCCAACCTCAATCACCTGAAGTGACAAATAGTGCCAGTGGCTCGCACCTACTCCTCCCCGCTGTCCAGCCCGAACTTGGCCAATCGGTACCGGAACGAACGGAATGACATCCCCAGCAGCTCACCCGCCTTCTTTTTCGCCCCTCCGGTCTTTTCGAGCGCCTTCAGCAGGTATTTCTTCTCCAGCTCCTCCAGCAACGGCTCCAGCATCATCCCTGCGTCCGGGATAGTACATTCGGCGGTGAGGCAGGAGGGTTTGCCGACCAGCAGCTGCGGCGGCAGGCTGGTTTCGGAAATAACCGCCGGATTCAGAATCAGGCTCCGTTCGATGCAGTTCTCCAGCTCGCGGATGTTGCCGGGGAAGGGGTGAACCATCAGCGCCTTGAGGGCGCCCGGAGTTATGGTTGCCGGCACAGCCTGCCCGCCCGCCTGATATTTACGGCAGAAACAGTCGATCAGCAGCGGGATATCCTCGATCCGCTCCCGCAGCGGCGGCATGATCAGCTGTACGACGTTGAGGCGGTAAAACAGGTCTTCCCGGAATGACCCGTCCGTGACCTGGCCTTCGAGGTCGCGGTTCGAGGCGCTGATGATCCGCACGTCGGCCTTGCGGGTCACGGCGTCCCCTACCCGCTTGAATTCGCGCTCCTGCAGCACCCGCAGCAGCTTGGTCTGCATCAGCAGCGGCAGTTCGCCGATCTCGTCCAGAAAGAGCGTTCCCCCTTCGGCCTGTTCGAACAGGCCGGGCCTGTCACAGACCGCGCCGGTGAAGGACCCTTTTTTATGGCCGAACAGCTCACTTTCAATCAGGTTTTCCGGGATGGCGCCGCAATTGACGGCGACGAACGGCTTTGACTTGCGGAGGCTGCAGGTATGGATCGAACGGGCGGCCAGCTCTTTGCCGGTCCCGCTCTCACCAAGGATCAGCACACTACTCTGGCTGGCGGCAACCTTCTGGATCATGTCGAAAAGTTCCCGCATCTTCAGGCTTTTGCCGATGATGCCGCAGAAACTGTCCCGCTCGCTGGCGTCCTTTTTCAGCAGGATGTTTTCACGCTTGAGTCCCTGCTTTTCGAGGGCATTCTTGACCAGCTGCTTGATTTCCTCGTTTTTGAACGGCTTGCAGATATAGTCGTACGCACCGAGCTTCATCGCCTCCACCGCCTGCTCGGCGGTTGAAAAAGCGGTGAGCATCAGCACGGCGGTTTCGGGAGATTTTTCTTTAATGCGTGCCAGCAGGTCAATGCCGGAGAGGCCGGGCATGTTCACATCCGATAGCACCAGGTCAAACAGACCCGCCTCCATCAAGCGCAACGCCTCCTCGGCGGAACCGGCAACTGCCACGTCGTACCCCTCACGCTCCAGCAGAATCGAGAGAAACTCCCGCATGCTCAGTTCATCATCGACGACAAGAATTGTTATTTTCATGGTTACTCCTTATTCTGACTGCTAAAACCTTACCACCCCCAACCCCTCCTAAAACAGGAGGGGGGCCATTAAAGCCCCCTCCTTCCTTTTAAGGAGGGGGTTGAGGGTGGTGGCCTTTGCCTTACCCTACCCTGCGCAGTCCATCGGCGATCTTTATCCTGACCGCCCGCCAGGTCGGAAATATCCCGGCAACGATCCCCACGATCAGGCAAAAAAACAGATCCATGTACAGCGTTGAACGCTCGA
>JBAVTM010000537.1:0-1980 GCA_049696195.1 Desulfuromonadaceae bacterium
GCATATTAGGTGGTCAGGGGGGCGTTGTTTACGCGATAAACGGATGAGGCGACCGCTACATTTGGTGGAACCTCAACATGTTGAGGGGCTACCTGTGGAAATTCAGGCTGATCGTTCAAAACCTCCAAATTTCAAGGGGAACTTGAAAGTTTTCCCGTTTACAGCGCCTGATTAGGTCAAAATTCGTGAATGACTCGATTTTGCTGCTAAATAAAATTAGTACATCAAAAATAATGCTGGTATAGTCAACGTAATGAAAAGACAAATGAAACCGGCGAACAGCGGCAAAAAACAAGGCATGCCTCCCCCGGATGACACCCTGCCGCGGCAGGGGAACCCCCTTTTCCCCATTGTCGGCATCGGCGCCTCCGCCGGCGGACTGGAAGCTCTGGAGCAGTTTATGCGCCAGGTTCCGGAGGGGTGTGGTCTGGCCTTTGTAATTGTTCAGCACCTCGACCCGACCCATAAAGGGATCATGCCCGAACTGCTCCAGCGGGTCACCGGCATGGGGGTTTTCCAGGTCAGGGACCGGATGAAGGTCAAGCCGGACTGCGTCTATGTGATACCCCCTAACAGAAACATGTCCATCCTGCACGGTGTGCTGCACCTGTTCGAGCCGACGGCACCCCGCGGCCTGCGGCTCCCTATCGATTTTTTCCTCAGCTCCCTGGCCGAAGACCAGCAGGAGCGCAGTGTCGGCGTCATCCTTTCCGGCATGGGTTCCGACGGCACGATGGGGCTCAGGGCGATCAAGGAAAAGGGGGGGGTGTCCCTGGTACAGGAACCGGCCTCGGCCAAGTTCGACAGCATGCCCAGAAGCGCCATCGAGTCCGGCCTGGCCGATCTGGTCGCCCCGGCGGAGGAGCTGCCGGCCAAGATCATCGACTATCTCCGGCATGCGATCGCCATCGTCAAAACCGTTCCGGCACTTGAGGAGAAGGACCAGAGTGCCCTGGAAAAAGTCATTATCCTGCTGCGGGCCAAGACCGGCCACGATTTCTCCCTGTACAAGAAGAACACCATCTACCGTCGGATCGAGCGGCGCATGGGCATTCACCAGATAAGCAGGATCGCCTCGTATGTCCGCTATCTGCAGGAGAATCCCCAGGAGGTCGAACTCCTCTTCAAGGAGCTCCTTATCGGTGTGACCACCTTTTTCCGTGATCCGGAGGCATGGGAACAGTTACGGGGAGAGGTCATCCCGGCATTTCTGGCGAGTCGCCCGGAAGGGGGGACACTGCGGGCCTGGTCGGCAGGCTGTTCGACCGGGGAGGAGGCGTATTCGCTGGCCATCGTCTTCAGGGAGGCGCTGGAGCAGATCAAGCCCGCGGAAAATTTCACGCTGCAGATCTTTGCCACCGATCTTGACCGGGACGGAATAGCCAAGGCCCGCCAGGGTTTCTATCCGGACGGTATCACGGCGAACGTGTCTCCCAAGCGACTGCAGCGATTTTTTATCAAAGAGGAGAACGGCTACCGGGTCGGCAAGGAAATCCGGGAGATGGTGACCTTCGCCACGCAGAACGTCATCATGGACCCCCCCTTTACCAAGCTGGATATTTTGATCTGCCGCAACCTTTTGATCTATCTGACACCGGAGCTGCAGAAAAAGCTCCTGCCGCTTTTTCGCTATAGCCTGAATCCCGGCGGCGTCCTGTTTTTGGGGAGCGCGGAGTCAGTCAGCAGCTTTACCGATCTCTTCGCGCCGCTGGATATCAAGTCGCGACTATTCCGGCGGCGCGAATCCTTCCTGCCCGCCGAGCCGCTCACGTTTCCAGCCTCGTTTGTACCCGTTCGAGGAGGCGTTCCAAAGGAGTTAATCATGTCGAAACCTGCAGTCAATCTCCAGTCGCTCGCCGACCAGCTGCTGCTGCAGCACTTCTCGCCGCCGGCCGTGCTGGTCAACGACAAGGGCGATATTCTCTATATCAGCGGACGGACCGGCAAATATCTTGAGCCGGCGGCGGGGAAGGCCAACTG
>JBAVTM010000538.1:0-3338 GCA_049696195.1 Desulfuromonadaceae bacterium
TCGATACGGGTGAACAGGTCGTCCAGCGTGATACGCCCTCCTTTGCCGCTTCCCTGAACCTCGTCCGGACGGATATCATTCTCGCGCATCTCACGCCGCAGCGATGGTGACGATGGTGACGATGACGCAGAAGCTCGCTTCTCTTCCAGCTCTGATACAGCCGGAGCAACAGGGGCTTCCGCCGAAACTGCGGATTCCTCAATGGTGCCGATAACCGTCCCGACCGCCACCGTAGCGCCTTCGCCAACGACCATGGAGAACAGACCGGCAGCATCTGCATTCAGATCCAGTGTAATCTTGTCCGTCTCGATCTCGCAGAGCGGCTCATCACGCTTGACGACGTCGCCGCTTTTTTTGAACCATTTGGCCAGCAGCGCCTCGCGCACCGACTCGCCGACTTCCGGTATTTTAATATCCATGATCAACTCCGTAAAAACAGATTGAAATCATTTACCCTAAAAAAAGCAGTTGCTCACGCGAAGTTCGCGAAGAAAAAACATAAACTTTTTGGTGAAGGGTGAATGTTTAACAAGCATTTGATTTCTTAGCGACTTCGCGCCTTCGCGTGAAATGAATTGCTGTTTTTAAGTTTTCTTGTTTGAACTACAAGATGATATTTTACCTCATATTGCTCGATTCTCCAGCAAAAACAAAGGGCGACCACAATGGGTCGCCCTTGTCACATCCAAAGCGGGTACTCTATGCCTTCCCTGTCAGGTGCTCCCTGCCAAAGGGGGACATCTGCCGCAGACGGGCTATGATCGGAGGCATCTCACGGATAACGGTATCGATCTCGGCATCCGTGGTATAGCGCGAGAGTGAAAAACGGATCGATCCATGGGCACAGGTGAAAGGAACACCCATGGCCCGCAATACATGAGAGGGTTCCAGCGATCCTGATGTGCAGGCGCTTCCGGACGAAGCGCAGATTCCGAACTCCGACAGCAGCAGCAGGATCGCCTCCCCCTCGACAAACTCGAATGCGATCGAAGTCGTATTGGGGAGCCTCTCGGCGCCGCCGCCGTTAATACGGGCATGCGGAATCGCCGCCATCAAGGCGTCCTGCAGACGGTCGCGCATCGCTTTAACGACCGTATTTTCGGCTTCCATATGCTGCCCGGCCAGCTGGCACGCCTTCCCCAGAGCAATGATCGCCGCGGCGTTTTCGGTGCCGGCCCGGCGGCTCTTCTCCTGATGCCCCCCGACAAGAAACGGGCGGAACGGGGTGCCACGGCGCAAGTACAACACACCGATCCCCTTGGGCGCGTGCAGCTTATGACCGGAAAGCGAGAGCATATCAATGCTCGAATCAGCCATGTTGATCGGAATCTTGCCGATGGCCTGGACAGCGTCACTGTGGAAAAGAGCCCCCTTCGACTTTGCGATGGCAGCCGCTTCTTCCACCGGAAAAATAACACCGGTCTCATTGTTGGCCCACATCAGCGAGACGATCGCCGTATCCTCATCAACGGCGGCCCTCAACTCATCCATATCAAGACGCCCGGCGCCATCGACACCGATCTCGGTGACCCGATACCCTCTCTGGGTCAGGTTGCGGCACTGCGTCAGGACGGCCGGATGTTCGACACGCGATGTTATGATGTGGCGGCGCTCGGGGAACACCTCCAACGCCGAACGGATCGCGGCATTGTCGCTCTCGGTACCGCAGGCGGTGAAAATGATTTCGTCCGGTGATGCCCCCAACAGGGCCGCGACACGACCCCTGGCTTCGTTCACCTTGCTCTGCACCTGGCCGCCGAAGAAATGCATCGAACTGGGGTTGCCGTACAGTTCGCAGAAATAGGGACGCATCTCCTCGAAGACGCCTTCATCAACCTTCGTCGTTGCGTTGTTGTCGAGATAGATCTCTCTCATTGGGAGACCTCCTCAACCACGATATCCTCGGCAACCAGATCCCGCAGCTTTATTTCAACCATGCGGGCGGTGTTTCCGGACGAGGCGCAGCCGGCGCATGCCTTGCGGAACGCAACCTGTACCCTGGCGCCGTCAATATCGATCAGCTCCATATCGCCGCCATCCGCCCATAAAAGCGGCCGGATGTCTCGTTCCAGAACCTCCTGGATCAACTGCATCTTCTTCATGTTGGTAAGCTTTTCCGGGCGCTTGCGCGGTTCCTCGGGACGAGTCCCCATTACCTCATCGATCAGTTCCTTGATCTTCGGAATGCAGCCGCCGCAGCCGCCGCCCGCCTTGGTGAAGTGGGTCACCTGTTCCGGCGTAGTCAGGCGATTGGTCTCGATAACCTTCTTCAGGAAGATATCGGTGATGCCGAAACATTTGCAGACGATCGTACCCTCCTGGTCGGGATAGGCCGGGCCGTGATCATGGTCATGACTGTGCACGGGCGCTTCGTGACCGCGGTACTTGGCAATAGCCACCTCCAGCGCTTCCTGCCCCATGACCGAACAGTGCATCTTCTCTTCCGGCAGCCCCCCCAGAAAATCGGCGATATCCTGGTTGCTGATGGCGAGGGCTTCATCGAGACTCTTCCCCTTGACCATTTCGGTCAGGGCCGACGAAGAGGCGATCGCGCTGGCGCAACCGAAGGTCTGAAACTTCGCGTCGACGATCTTGTCCTTGTTGTCATCAAGCTTGAGATAGAGCTTGAGAGCATCGCCGCAGGCCAGGCTGCCGACTTCTCCGACCGCGTCGGCATCAGGTATATCCCCGACATTGCGGGGGTTCAGAAAATGGTCCTTCACTATCGGCGTATAATCCCACATGTTGAATCTCCTTATGAAATATGTTTATCGAATTCTAACCCAGCCCTGATAAACAGGATAAGCGCGTTAACGAAGTTATTTTCTGCCTGAAAAAGCAGAAAAAACTTCTAACTTGCTAATATAAACTTCCGACCGGCAGCCATCACTTCGGCAAGGCGCGCATCGTTGCCCGCCTCACCATACAGCCGCACGACCGGTTCGGTGCCCGATTTACGGAACAGTAGCCAGCTCCCGTCATCGAGCAGCAATTTGGTCCCGTCAATCCTGATTATTTCCTTGACCTTCGTCCCGGCAACCTCGGCCGGGAGCGCATTGATCTTATTCTTGAAGGCAATGTCCAGCTCAGGCGACAACTTGAGGTTGTCTCGACGGGTGACGAAACGCCCCACCTCACTGTACAGCCGGTCAAGGAGTTCGCGGATACTCTTCCCTTCATGGGCGACCATTTCGGCCACCAGGAAACAGGCCAGGATGCCGTCCTTCTCCGGGACGTGCCCCTTGATCGTCAGGCCGGCGCTCTCTTCGCCGCCGATGACCAGTTTGTCCTGACCGATCAGCTCACCGATATACTTGAAGCCGACCGGCGTTTCGTAG
>JBAVTM010000539.1:0-2692 GCA_049696195.1 Desulfuromonadaceae bacterium
CCGGCGCCGGAAGGACGAAGTCGCTCCCCGCGAATTGAATGGCCGCCGGGTCGGCCGCGCGCGGCGGAGAGACCGCATGGACTCCGCCGCAGGCAGGACAGCTCTGCACGAAGGTCTCAAGCACAAACGGTTTTCCGCACCCCTGGCAATCATGTTCCAGAGAGCCGGGGAGCGCCGAAGCCGCCACCGACCCGCCATGGGCATTCAGAACGAACTCCACCAGTTCCCTGCCGGAAGCAAAAGGCCCTGCTCCCGGTGTCCGGGACGATCCGCACTCACACATAATCCATTCCTCCTGTCGTACTGCAGCTGTTTTTATGATACAGTGCGGAGTGTAATCGATAATGCGCGCCGGGATTATGACCTGAGTCAATTTTTGCAGAGTTTATACTCATTACCGCCGGCCGGACCGGACCGGAAAAACCATCGGCAGCATACGAGGCACTGAAACATGGCACAGCCCTGGAAAACAATCGACAGCATCTCCACCGATGAAGGGATCCTCGAACTGCGTCAGCGCGGGGAGCGGGATTTTTTGATCATGATCGGCTCCCAGGTCCTGATGAACAGCCTGTCAAACCGTTCCGAGACCGTGCTCGGCGAACTCGGCTGCGGTCACCTGAAGGAGTCCGCAAGCCCGCGGGTACTGGTGGGCGGTCTGGGGATGGGGTTTACGCTGAAGGCGGTGCTTGACGCCCTTCCCCCGACCGCCCGGGTCGTCGTGGCCGAACTGAACCGGACCGTGGTCGAATGGTGCCGGGGTCCGCTGGCACCCCTCACGGACGCCGCCGTGAACGATCCGCGGGTAACCGTCGAGATCGGCGACGTTGCCCGCAGGATCCGCCGGAGCGCCGTGGACGGAGGTGATTCGCGCTTCGACGCCATCGTCCTCGACCTGTACCGGGGACCGCATGCCAGAACCCACCACAGCGATGACCCGCTCTACGGCAGCCGGGCGATCGATAATATGCGGGCCGCGCTCAAGCCGTGCGGAGCCGTGGCGGTCTGGGGAGAAAATTATGACGAGGGATTCGACAAACGCCTGCGGAGTGCCGGCTTCACGGTGACGACCGACCGCCCCGGACGGGGCGGCCTCCGCCATGCCGTCTTTCTGGCCCACCTGAAACAATCGAAAAAGAGCGGGATGCACGCATCGTGAGGTGTGTACAGCGGTTCCTGCGGGGGGGCTGTTCTCCGGTTATCCCCTGGCGAGGAGCGTTCTCAGCTTTACCATCTCTTCGGGACAGATGCCCAGACAGTCATGCCCTTCCAGAAATTCGACCAGTGAGGTGAGAAAGATTCCGAAGGAGAGCGGCACATTGGCCCTGTCGTAATAATAGGTGCCGTTGTTGAAGAGCACATTGACGGCAAAGCCGGTGTTGGGCGAGTCCAGTTCGACCAACCCCTTGATCAGGCGGTAGATCTCTTTTTCCAGTTTCCGCTGGACCCCGCTTTCCGGTTTTGCTCGGTCGCCCTTCGCGGTCGCTTTCGCCGCGGTTTTTATCAGGGCAAGATTCACCCCGGCACGCTTCGACGTACACCCCAGCAAACCGTCGAAGATCCTCATCATCTCCTTGACGATGTTCTCCCGCGCGATCTGCGGCGAGGCATCCTCCTCCATGACCGGGGCCTCTTTGCTCATATTACGGGCCGCCGCTCTGTCGGCGGGCGAATCCGCCGCCGGCCTCCTCAGCTTATTGAAACCTTGTTTTTCTTCCATTACCGCATACTCCTGGCTGCAATTTAATTTTTACCTTCTGTCGGCGTATGAATCTGTTCACCGCTTTTCGCCCTGCTCCGCCTCCTTGATCGACAACGAAATCCGCTTGCGCTGCGGATCGGCGGACAGCACCTTGACCTTTACCACCTGCCCCGCCTTGACCGCGTCGTTCGGATCCTTGACATAGCGGCCCGCCAGGTGGCTGATATGCACCAGGCCGTCCTGGTGAACGCCGATATCGACAAAGGCGCCGAATGCGGTCACGTTGGTCACGGCCCCCTGCAGGATCATCCCTTCCCGCAGATCGCCGATCTCGCGGATATCATCCCGGAAGGAGGCGGTCTGAAACTGGCTGCGCGGGTCACGCCCCGGTTTTTTGAGCTCTTCGATGATATCGGAGAGTGTCGGCAGGCCGACGTTCTCCGAGACATACCGTTTCAGGTCGATTTTCTCCGCCAGGGCCGGGTCCGC
Organism: Desulfuromonadaceae bacterium; assembly: GCA_049696195.1. Classification (GTDB taxonomy): domain Bacteria; phylum Desulfobacterota; class Desulfuromonadia; order Geobacterales; family Pseudopelobacteraceae; genus JACRCG01. The sequence goes on from JBAVTM010000539.1 coordinate 2,192, forward strand.
GGTCAGCCCCGCGAGAGACACGCCCAGATCGGCGGCCATCGCCGCGACCAGCTTGTAGCGCTCGGGATGAACGGCACTGTTATCCAGCGGATGCGCCCCACCCCGGATACGGAGGAATCCGGCCGCCTGCTCGAAAGCCTTGGCCCCGAAGCGCGGCACCTTGAGAAGCGCCGTGCGGGAGAGGAAGGAGCCGTTCTCGTCGCGGTAGCGGGTGATCGCCTTGGCCAGCGACGGCCCGACGCCGGAAACGTAGGCCAGCAGCGCCCAGGACGCGGTATTCAGATCGACCCCCACATAGTTGACGCACGATTCCACCACACCATCCAGTGACTTCTTCAGCATGGCCTGATTGACATCGTGCTGATACTGGCCGACGCCGATGCTCTTCGGATCGACCTTGACCAGCTCCCCCAGCGGGTCCTGCAGACGGCGGGCGATGGAAATCGCTCCCCGCACCGTCAGGTCCAGCTCGGGAAACTCCTCGCGGGCGATATCCGAGGC
>JBAVTM010000540.1:0-1669 GCA_049696195.1 Desulfuromonadaceae bacterium
GGGGGTAGTCAACTTCTCACTCTGGGCGAAACGCGTCAGCGGATTAGTAGTAGCGTTAGTGGGGGGGTGGTTTATGTGGCATGGGTTCTGAGTTCACTGCGGGGAGTTGCTTCTGATCTCAAAGAAAACAGGCCGGTCATCATCTGACCGGCCCGGTTTTCCTTATTTCTTCCCCCACAGCGGATCGTCGGAGAATTGCAGCCATATCCGCGCCTCCGGATTCTGCTCGTAAAATTCATCCTCGGCAAAAGAGAAGCGGTAAGCGGCAACGTAGTCAAGCAGCACCCGATAGGCGGAGTTCACCTTCCGGATCATCTCCGGATCGTCACTGTTGCCGGTATCCGGGTGGTGTCGTTTCACCAACGCCCTGTGCCGGGCCTTGATCTCCGTGATGGTGGCCCGCTCCCCCAGGCCCAGAACCCGAAGCGCTTCCCTCAAGTCGGCATAGGTCATGGCAGCATTTCGGTGGGTCCAATCTCAACCGGACCTGTCTCCTCGAAGGCCAGTGTCCCTTCCCTGGCAAACATGAAATCGGTGCTGCCGGGACACATATCCTCGGTCAGCTGACAGCGGATGATTCCTACCTTCATGTTTGTTTCCCTCCCCCTGCTTTGCGTGCCCGTATCACCACAAACCCGCCGCTGCCGTGATCTTCCCGGGCAGTCAGGTAAGTTGTTTCTCCCGGCACCAGGGTCTGCCGGTAGGCGAAGTCGTAAAAACCGGCCTTGGCCAGCAATGCCTCCAATTCGCTCACCGAATAAAAGATAGCGTCACTGTAGAACCGGCTCTGCTCTTTTCTCAGGCTGTACTGCCGTCCCAAGTCACTCTCCCGGTCGATGAACCCAATGACAAGAATTCCATTCGGCTTGAGGATGCGGCAGGCTTCCCGGAACGCCTGGGCTATATCGTCCAGGAAGCAGACGACCGTTACCATGACGGCAAAATCAAAGCTGCCGGCGGCAAATGGGAGGGCTTCCGCAACACCGTCCAATACCTCGACTCCCCGCTGTCGGGCCAACACCGCCATCCGGGGCGCCGGCTCCACTCCGATGTGGATGCCAAGGGGCGCCGCAAAGCGTCCAGTGCCGACGCCGATCTCGACCCCGCTGCCGTTGGCAGGAATGAAGCTTCGCACAGCCTCCAGCTCTGCCAGGTAGAAATCACGATGTTTCTCGAACCAGGCGTCGTACTCGATTGCCTGCTCATCGAATGTGGTTGTTTTGGCCATGGTGGTTCCTGATTGCCTCACGGGCAGCAGCAAGTGCTTCATCAGTCCATAGGTTTCCTGAAGAGCAACCCGTAGTGGTACGGCGGCAGATTGTAGCGATTCCGCTCGTTGAAACTGAATCCGGCTTCTCTCCCCCATTCGATGCACTGTTCCGGCTTGGGACGGATCTCCATGGCCGGGCCGCGTGGCGTCGTGGGGTCGTAGTTCCAGTGGATGACGGCCAGCATCCCGTTTGGTTTGAGTACGCGGAAAGCCTCTTTCATCAAGGCAACCGGCTCTTCGTGGTGCAGGATATTGAAGAGCAGGGCCGCGTCCATGGAGTTGTCGGCGCGTCCGGTTCCACCGGCCACGAAATCGCGCACCTCTGCCTGAACATTGGCGATCCCTGCTTCGATGCATTTTTGCCGGACGACATCGACCATCTCCGGTTCGATGTCCAAA
>JBAVTM010000541.1:0-2886 GCA_049696195.1 Desulfuromonadaceae bacterium
CAATGGTTCAAATCCTTGTCAACATGGACAAAGGTGAACAGGCACGAATTGGACAAAGCCCTGACAGTGCGGTCGTGGCTGATGCGCTCGATGCTCGCTTCGACACAGACGAAGCCTTCACTGGTGAAGACAACCCGGCTTGAATGATGCAGTTTGTCCCCCATGCGTACCGGATTGATGAAGTTGATGCGATTCACGGCGGCGATCATGGAGCGCCCCGGAGCCGCCAGCTCCGAACAGATGGCGGAAAGCTCATAGGCCCGCCGAATAAGATAGCCGCCGAAGATCTTCCGGGGCACGTTTTCCTGTTCCGGATACATGCGTTCCCACGCATCCGTAACCAGCCGGCCGGCCAAAAGACCCTGGAAACCTGGTGCTTCCTGGGCGGTATGAAGGGCAGCAAGCAGCTGGTATTCATCATGGCTGGGCGGCTCCAGGAGCGCCGCCTGGCTCAGCTTGTACCCTTCCCGGCGTGCCACGGCCTTGTCGAAACGCCGTTTTTCGGTATCGTCCATGTAATCCAGCGGCGGCAACGCTACGCTGACGGCTTCTTCACCCATGCCGGACCGCGCCACCATGGTGAAATAGCAGGAGGCGATGTGGAGCGGCTCGGGGCCGGGTTGTTCAACCCGGATGCCGACCTCCAGTGAACTGCGTCCCACGTAGTTGATGCGGGCGCGGCAGACTAGATCGCGCGTCACATCGGCGGCATGGCGGATGAAGATATTGTCGATGGCCGCCGTCACGACACGCGCCTCGGGGTTGTAGATGTTCACGTAATTGAGCGCGGTCTCCTCGGCCACCTTGTCCAGCACCTCCAGCAACAGACCGAAGCGCATGTTACCCTGGATAGGATTATCCATCACCATGAAGCGGCGCCTAAGCTTCAAATCGCTGCCGAACGGCAACGTCTGATAAAAAGAAGTATCTAAAGGATGTGCCATGGTTAGCCTCCTTATCCTTTCCCGATGAACCTCACCAGATCCTCGTGTGCACCAGCAATCTGGTCATAATTTACCTCCCCTTTCATTCAGTGGTATCGATGAATTTCATCGCCCAATCTCCGTTTTTCATCGCATTTTCCTCCATCTGCTTCCCATCATTATAACGCAAATGGCAGGTGTAAAAAAGAGATGACGCCCGCAATTGCAATCGAAACAATAAGTGTTACGTTTATAAAATGATCTGTCGAAGGAGATGCGCGCTCACCCCGGCCTGCGACGCACTGGGCGTCAAACGGCAGAATGACCGGACCCCTGCAGACTACAACGAAGAGGCTGTAGAAGCTTGGTGAACATGTGTTTACAGCCCGGCAAACAAAAAGGTCGCTCAAGACGACGTACACTGTAATATGTTCGGCCCACTATCAAGGAGGATAACCATGTCTGAAGTTGCCTATGTTTCAGAGGTCCGGATCGAGCGGGTAAAGGGTCCGCTGCGTCGGGCGTATCTCCCGGCTGAAAAGGAGCCGGTCCTGTTCGGGGTCCATGGAGCGGTCGCCGTTCACTACGGCGTCACCCCGGACATATCGGAGCCGCATGCCACGACTCTCGATTATATCGTCGCTGCGGCGGCGGGCTGACTGACCGGGACCTTCGGCGGTACGCTGGAGTCGCGGAAAGTAAGGATCGAAGGAGAAGGGCTCGTGGGAGTCGCACGGGGAGAGGTGGAACTGGAGGGTAACGTCCTTGTCATCAAGCGGATACATGTACTCTACCGGCTTGTGACCCCAGCGGAGGACAAGGAAAAGGTTGACCGGGCATACAAGCTACATGCGGACAATTGTCCGGTCTACCGCTCGCTCCGGGCGGCTATCTCTATCACTACCGAACTCGGCTGGAGGGAATCAGGCACTTAGGCAGGAGCGAAAGGGAGCGGTCGGCTGCGTCTGACCGGTGAACTATCCCCCCTCTACTTCCGTACAGCCCTCAGCACCCGTTGGGGGATATCGTCCTGCTCGGCAGCGGCAGCGGCAGGCGCAATCTCCGTGAAGTCACCCCGGAGCGCCTTGAGGGCATATCGTTCCCGCTCGATCTCGCTCTGGGTCCGGACCCGGAGACGACGGAACAGGGGCACCGGAGGGCACCATCCCTGGAGGGCGTGCTGCAGCAAGAACCCCATGACAAGCGCGGGAATCACAAAGAATTTCCTGCTCACCGCCACTCCCAGACCGAACCCGACCAATGCCACCGCCGGAGCGTTTGTTTCGAGCACACGCTCCATGTCCCATTCCCGGTCAAGCTCAAGAAGCCGTCCGGCAATCTCCTCCGGGTGGTCGCGGAAATACCAGAGCCGCTCTTCCATCTCCTTTTCGATCCTGAAGTTTTTCCACCCTGCGGAGTGCAGGGCGACACGTTCCGTAGTTGCAGGCAGTCCCATGACAATCTCCCTTTCCCGGCACTCCTGTGTGCCGTCACTTCTTTTTTTTATCCATATATATTTTACTCCGAATCGCAGTTGAGTGGTCTGTTTTCAAGGAACCGGGTCCGCCGACAACGGCTGTACATTGCCACAAAAACGATCGATAGTATGAATCGTCATCAAGTGCGAGGTAATGGAACGTTCGGAACAAAGGACAGGATGCAAAGCCCGCTTAAATCAATCAAATATACGGCTTCAACGATCCCGAGAATACTTTCATAGTATAGTGCCAAGCACCACCAATCCAACCATCGCCCGATGGCAGTACTTTGCCCGGCAGGCGTTAATACACGTCTGGAAGTCACTTTCCCGCACCCAACCACATGCAACCCCCTGAGAGCCCGATGAGGCTTTTATGGCGCATCTTTATATATCTGCTTGACTAATTCAAATGCTTGTTTTAAATTTGTATTTGAAATTAGCGTTTATTCTAAAGAGGACATCATGTCAAGGAAAAGATCAGGA
>JBAVTM010000542.1:0-2059 GCA_049696195.1 Desulfuromonadaceae bacterium
ATCGGCTTCGTGACCATACTCCTTCTTATGGCAGAGCCGTTACGCAACGCCGGAAAATATACTATGGGTGACATCCTCTGCATTCGAGCATCCCATAAGCCGGTCCGTGCGGCGGCGGCAATCTCCACCGTTGCGGTCTCCACCTTCTATCTTCTCGCCCAGATGGTCGGGGCGGGGAAGCTGATGCAGCTCCTGCTTGACATACCGTATAAGGTTTCCGTGATCGGAGTCGGTACGCTACTGATATTCTATGTCGTGTTCGGCGGCATGAAAGCCACCACCTACGTGCAGATCATCAAGGCGGCACTCCTGATGACCGCGGCAGCACTTCTTTCTGTTCTGGTAGCCGCCAAGGCCGGATTCAATCCACTCCGCTTATTCTCCGATATTGTGAACAGCGCCGCGATTCAGGACCATGTCAGGATGGGTGTATTGAAACACCCGCTTGCCGAAGCGGGCTTTGACTACGGAAAGCGCTTCCTTCAGCCGGGACTGTTCCTCAAGAATCCTCTTGATCAGGTTTCGCTCGGACTTGCCTGGATTCTCGGCGCCGCCGGCCTCCCGCACATCATGATGCGCTTCTTTACGGTCCCCAACGCCAAGGAGGCGCGGAAATCAATCAGAGTTGCCGTGCTTCTGATGGGGGCTTTTTTCATCATGACCACGTTCCTCGGGTTCGGCGCGGCCATTCATATCACCCCGCAAAAGATTGCCGCGATGGATAAGGGGGGGAATATGGCGACCCTGCTTCTCGCCCAGTTTCTGGGCGGTGGTGAAGGTTCTATCGGCGGCGACCTGTTTCTCGCATTTGTCTGCGCGGTGGCGTTCGCGACAATTCTGGCGGTCGTTTCCGGTCTGGTGCTTGCTGCATCCGCTGCCATTGCCCACGATATCTACGTGAATATCATCAAAGACGGCAAGGCGGATCAGCAGGAGCAGGTCAAGGTCGCACGGATCACGTCGTTTGTGGTAGGCATTGCCGCAATCCTGATGGGTCTCGCGGCTGAAAAGGAGAATATCGTCGCCCTGGTGGCCCTCGCCTTCGCCGTGGCCGCATCCGGGAACTTTCCGGTCATTATCCTTTCCCTGTTCTGGCGGAAGTTCAACACGGCAGGGATCGTCTCCGGGATTGTTGTCGGTACTGTCGCCGCCATCGGCCTCGTGATGGTGTCGCCGAACATGACCTATCCGAAGAAAATCGCGTCAGATGCGAAGAAGATTGTTGATACGCTGGAAAAAAAGCAGTCCGAAGGCGCAATTCTGGCTGAGAAGGATCTGGGCGCTTTGCAGAAGGCCCGCGGCGATTATGCAAAAAACAAGGACGGGAAATCGATGGTTGGGCTCGATGCCCCGCTGTTCCCTCTGAAAAATCCGGGTATCGTTTCTATACCGCTCGGTTTTATGGCAGCAATTTTTGGCTGTCTGCTGATGCGTGACCGGCGAGCGGAAGAGATGTTCGACGAAGTTTATGTTCGGCAGAACACAGGTATCGGGATCGCCAGGGCGGCGGAGCATTAATTTGCTGCCGGGGCGAGGCATAAGTGCCTCTCCCCGGTTTGTTTGTAGGTGCCATGATAGGTATCATAAGTGAGCTGTTCTTGCCTGGGCCCAACTACATCCGAATTGTTGGGCTTTTATTTGCCGTGTGACTTCTGGTCGACAGTAAGTGACGGCCACATAACCGACGGATCAGCTGCTTTTGCCGCTGATCCGTCGGTTGTTCAGATGCTGTGAAAACCGGACCTTTCCTTGCCGAACTACCGCCATATCTCCGCTAACACAAACAGTCCCCCTCCTTCTCCGGCGATAAGAACCGCCCCCGGAATGTTTACTATTGTATAATGGTGTAAAAAAACAGGTAAAAACGTTGCAACCAGCTGAAATACAACCGGATGTCAGTAGTGTGGAAAATAAAACCGTATTAAATGTCTACAAAAGTAGACAGTAGTATCCGCGTATCCCGCCGTTGCCTTAAGCCTACCCATCATAAAAATAATAAACAAATACAGTCTGTTAAAAATACAAATTTGCTTTCTGGAGGTTGCAAACACTGTTTGGC
>JBAVTM010000543.1:0-8713 GCA_049696195.1 Desulfuromonadaceae bacterium
CGGCAGAGCGGTTCATCAAAGAAAATGGCGGCAGAATTGCCGGTTTTGATGAGGCGATCAAAGCGGCCTATGACGACATGTACCAGGATACCAAAATGATCCGTGAATTCAGGGAGATGAAACGAAACAAGCATAAGGAACGTTCGGTTCCCCAATGAATTCCGGAGTGAATAACGAATATACCCGCACATGTCGAAAGGAGGAAACGTTGTGAAAAACCTGTTTTTTTTGGGGGTACTTGTCTTTACCCTTGGAGTGTATGCTCCCCGACCCGTTTTCGCAGCCCCCGCTCCGGCAGCGAAGGCCGGATATCAGCTGCTCCCCAAACCCGGGGAAAAAATATCACTCGATGCCGGCAGCTATTTCATCTACGGCTTTGAAAAGCAGCCCAAGCTCGGCGTGGCAATCATGAAGGTGGAGATATTCAGCCGCGACGGGAAACGGGACATGTCGTACGTCGTCAAAGGTGATGCGGACATGCCTTCCATGAGGGGGGCCCACAGCGATGGCGAAAAAGTGTACTCCCTTTCGGCAAAGGGTGCGTATCTCAAGCCGGTGCGTCTCGTTATGCCCGGCGACTGGGAAGTTACCTTCGTCTTCGAGAAGAAAGGAAAGGTGGTGTTCCGTGGCGCGTACCTCTTCGACCTGTAGTGCGTCGGAAAACACACCGTTTATCGGGGCCAGAACAATCTCCCTTGTTTTTCTGGCGGGGATTCTGGCCGGGACAGCGCCCGCCCATGGCGACAACCACCTGCTCTATTTCGAGGCCCAGGGGATTGCCGGCTACTCCTCGCAGCAGGATAAGTCGATCTACTACTCCATGAACCCGGATGCCGAAATGCAGAAACCGAGCGTCGGATTCGACTATCTCCACCGTTTTTCCGGGGAGACGGGTGACTGGGGTTCCTTCGGACTGCAGGGACGGCTGGCGCTGTCGGTCTTCGAGGACGGCGTAAAAAAAGTCGAGCCGCAGGCTTACAACGCCTGGTTCAAGGTCAAGACGCCTGTGTCGGATGTCTGGATCGGCCACAACCGGCCGGCCCTTGGGCTCGGTTCCTATTTTGACAGTCATCCGCTCATATTGCGCACCCTGCCGATCCAGGGACTCGGGTATGACCGGGACTGGGGGATCGGCAGCTACCGCGATTTTTCCTGGGGCAACCTGCAGCTCAGCGCCACCACCGGAACCGGGATGCCGGTCTACTTCAAGGGCAACTACCTGCTGGCCGGCAGGGTCGCCTACGGCGTGCTCAACGAAGACAATTATACGCTGGGACTCTCCGTGGGGTATGGCCGGACCCTGGATACCATGGGGTATAAACTCCGGGAACCCGATCCCCTGAACATGCGTCTCGTGGGGACCGACTTTGCCTTTCTCCGGGACAACATGGAGCATCGTTTCGATCTTTTTGCCGGGGAATGGCTCGGCCAGGATTCCGTGGCGGCCATGTACCGGTTCGGCTATCTCTTCGGTCCCGAGCAGAGGATGAAGATCGAACTCCAGCCGACCTACTGGCGATCGGGGGGTGAAAACTGGCTGTTCTCCGCCTGTTTTTCCGCCCTTGTTACTCCGGACCTGACGTTCCGGACGATGTACGAATATAACCAGGACGAAGACGATCACCGCGTCATAGCGCAGTTGTACTATTACCTGCCGATTTAAGAGGCGAAGGGCAACCCCTCCCAGCCTCCCCTTATCAAGGGAGGAGCAAACAACTTCCCCCCTGACAAGGGGGGATTGAGGGGGGGTGAGGGGTTAATGATGAATTGCAGGATTTTATTAAACATTATTCTCACAATTTTGCTGCTCTCCTGCGTCATGGCCGTACCGGCGTTTGCTGCCGTCGGCTGCGACCTGAACGATCCCGACCGCGATGTTGCCCGCTTCTTTCCCGGTTCAAGCGGCTACAAAACGATCTATGTCTCGATTGACAAGCGGGGCGGCGAGACCATGCTGCGGAGGGTCGAGAAGCGTCTGGGCGACCGGTTCCACGGTATCTACGAAACCATCGACGTCCCCTACACGATCTACGAGATCCATGATGGCAAGCGGAAGGTCGGCTACATCCACGGTGTAAACCAGAAGGGACAGTTCGGCGGGATCCAGGTTTTTGTCGCCCTTGATCTGAACGGCAAAATCAAGTCGTTTTATATCCAGAAGATGACCAGCCAGTGGGCGAAGAAACTGCGGGATCCCAAATTCGGCCGCCAGTTTGTCGGACTGACGCTCAAGGATTTCGAGTCCTATGACCCGGCGACAGGGAAGGGGACCGGCCGGGTGGCGGAGACCCGCAACCCGGCGCCGGAGGCGGAAGAGGATTTCCGCGCGTCACTCCGGGCGCTGAAGAAAAACCTCATACTGATGGATGAGTTTGTCTATTCTTCTGAAAGGGGGAAACCATGATCAGCAGGTTCCAGATAGCCTACAAAAACCTTCTGCGCAAGAAGGCCCGCACCCTGCTGACCCTCGTCGGCATCATGCTCTCGTCGTGGGTGCTCGTGAGTCTGCTCGGCTTCAACCGCGGGTATGAACATGCCCTGAACCGCGATATCGACAACATGGGGTACCAACTGATGGTCATGGCCAAAGGGTGCCCCTACGAAGCGGCCACGATGATGCTGCAGGGGGGAACCGGGCTGCGTTACATTGCGCAGTCAATGGTGGAAGATATCGTGAACAGGCCCGAAGTTGACAAGGTTACCCCGATTCTGATGCAGGCGTTTTTCGACCCGGACAAGGGTGATGGCGGTGGTATCGCCGGGTATTTCGGTGTCGAGGCCGCCACCTTCCCCGCCATGAAGCCGTTTTTCCGTTTCCGCCAGGGGGGATGGTTCCGTGATGAAACGGCTGCCGAAGCGGTCATGGGATTCGAGGCGGCAGAACTGGAGCAGCGCGAGGTGGGAGATATGATCCTCGTACCGGAAAAGAACGTCACGCTCAAGGTCGTGGGAATTCTGGAGCGGACCGGAACCCAGGATGACGGCACGATCTTCGTCCCGCTGAAAACGCTGCAGAAGATCTCTGAAACCGACAAGATCACCACCATCGGCATCAAGGTAAAAAAAGACGCGGACAGCGTGAAGCTGGAAACCGCCCTGTATCAGCTCCCGGACGTGCAGGTGGTGAGCTTCACCCAGGTCAAGCAGACGATCATGAAACTCATTGCCACGGCCCGCGTTATGGTGCTTTCCATCGCGATCATCGCCCTGCTGATCGCGATGGTCGGTGTTATTAACACCATTCTCATGTCGGTACTGGAACGGCTGCAGGAGATCGGCATCCTGAAGACCATGGGAGCGATGCCGGGCGACATCTTCTTTCTGGTCTGGGCCGAAACCCTGATTCTCTGCACAAGCGGCGGGATCGCGGGAATCGGACTGGCCTTCGTCTTTGCCCGACTCTCCGACATCCTGGTCAGAAGGATTCTCCCCTATTCTCCCGGCGGAGAGCTCGTATCCATCGATATGAAACTGGCGTTTATGACCCTGGGAGTGATCGTCGTCGTGGGTCTTCTGAGCGGAATTTACCCGGCGTGGAAAGCGGGCAGGGTCCGCCCGCTTGAATCGATAAGGAGTGACGGATGACAGCTGAACATGGAGTATCGCTGGAGGCACGGAGTTTGACGCGGGTTTACCGTCGCGGCAGTGAGGAAATCCGCGCTCTGGACGGAGTATCGCTCACGATCAGGCGGGGGGAGTTCGTCTCCTTCATGGGCCCCTCGGGATCAGGCAAGACGACCCTGATAAACCTGCTCGGTTGTCTCGAAAACCCGTCGACGGGAGAGTTGCATCTCGCCGGCAGAAGCATTTTCGGAGGAGGCAAGATTCTGGGGGAGAGGGCCCTGACCCGGATTCGCCGGGAGGTCTTCGGCTACATCTTCCAGAATTTCTACCTCATCCCGACCCTCACCGTCCGGGAAAACGTGGCGCTCCCGCTCGCCTTCTACAAAAAACCGGGAGTTGAAGGGGAGGTGGAACGGCTCCTCGGGATGCTCGGCATGGATCACCGGATGAACCATCTGCCCGGGCAGATATCGGGGGGGGAAATGCAGCGGGTGGCGATTGCCCGGGCTCTCGTGAATCGCCCCGAGATCCTCCTCGCCGATGAGCCGACCGGTAATCTCGATACGAAACGGTCCGAGGAGATCGGCGAGGTTTTGCAGGACCTGAACAGAAATGCAGGGCTCACCATCGTCATGGTGACCCATAACCCCTCCCTCGGCAGGCTCGGGGGGAGACTGATCGAGATGCGGGATGGTCAAGCATATGAAAACTGATTACACCCTTGACTGAACGGATGCAGCGCACATGAAACTACCCGGCCGCTCCCACATAGCCATGATTCTCGCCGTGATCTACAGTCTGATCATCATGGGCCCGATTGCGGTGTGTGGTATGAATTCAAAAACGGTTGCCCATGCCTTAACCGGCGAATGCACCGGCGATTGCAGCACCTGCGGCTGCTCAACGGAAAGCATGGCAACCCGCACCTGCTGCTGCAGCGTGAAAATGCAACGGCAGGCCCTTGTCCACGAAGATGAGCACGACGGTACATTGGACTGCTGTAAAAAGGCGCCTGGAAGAAGGCCGGTCGTAATCTCCTCCTGTGGCTGCCCCTGTGGAAGCGGGAATCATGCCCTTCTGTCCGTCAGCGAAACCTCTGAACTGCTCCCCTGCTTTTTTACCGCGCAGTTCAGCATTCCTCACACAGACACCCGTTTCCAACAGTTTGCACGGTTCCTGACATCCCGCCACGGGGACCCCCCCGATCCTCCTCCGAAGCTCTCCATCGGTTCGTGATTCGCCTCTTTGATCTTGCCGTAACCCTCACGAATCCAAAGGAGAACCATTATGAAATCATATACAGCACGAGCTCTCAAGCTCATGACGATGTTCTGCTTCCCGCTTGTCATCTCAGCGTGCGGAGGTTCGGGCAGCAGCACCCCATCCGCCACTACCGCATCCGTATCAGGAACCGTACTTGCCGGTCCGGCAACCGGAGCGGTTGTTACTGTAAAGGCAAATGGCATCGAAGTGGCACGATCTGCACCTACCGCAGCAGATGGCTCATACACGGTTGTCATCCCGATTCCTGAGCTGTCCAGGGACCTGAATTTCGAAGCCAGCGGCGGGACATTCCCTGATGAAGCGACTTCTACAACAGGTGTTGCCCTGGGAGCTTTCAGTGCCTTTGCAGCAGCCGGCACGCTGACAACCGGCTCTAACGTGACCATCGACCCTTCCAGTACCATCGTGCAGAAACTGGTGGCCGGCGGAAGGACCAAGGTCGCTGCGGATGCCGCCTTTGCCGCAGCCTTTGGCTATACCCCCGATTGTTCAATCAAACCTGCTTTCGCCACGATGTCCAGCGCCTCCACCACGACCCAGCGCCTGGCTGGACTGAGGGCGGCCGCCTTCAGCCAGCTGACCAAGGATCTGGGGCTGACACCTGACAAACAGCCCGAACTGATCCAGGCCCTGGCCGATGACCTCTCGGACGGCGTACTGGACGGGCTCAAGACCGGAGGGACTGCGGTGACTACGGCTTCCGGCTTCCTTATCCCGGTTGACATTGCCAGCCATTTTGCCAATGCCCTGATGACATTCCAAACCAGTCCCCTGAATAAATCCAAGCTGACTCCCGACAAAATCGGTGCACTCCCCTTTGTCAAAACTGCTCAGACCGCCAGCTACAATATTGAATATGTTCCGGGCGCCACAGCGGCGGCCATGGGCAAAACGACCTTCAAGATCAGACTCACCAATCGCAGCGACAACACCCCGGCCAGCGGGAAAACGTTGGTCGTGAAACCCTTCATGTACATGGCGACCAAGAGCCATACAACTCCCATGGAAGCTCCGATCGACAACGGCGACGGCACTTACTCCTGCACCGTGTATTATGTCATGTCCTCCGCAGTGGGCGGGATGTCCATGGGCGTCTGGGAGCTGAAAGCAACCATCGGCACCGAATCCGCCACCTTCTATCCGTTTGTCGGCACGCCGGTGGGCAGCGATATGCTGACCAAACTGTCCGGGGTCACCGATGCGATCATGGGGATGGCCGGGGTGGAAAAACGCACCTGGTTCCTGTTCAACGACGGCCTTGCCGCCACCACGGGGGGGAATTATACCTTCAATATTTTCCTGGCCACCAAGGAAAACGGTATGACCCTGAGTTTCCCGGCCGTCACGGTCGGAAGCGTCCTGAAAAACCAGTCGAACGTTTCCTGGACGGTAGGCTCTATTGTCATGGATGTTTCGACCGACAAGACAACGTGGGTGTCTGCCACCGACCTCGGAAACGGCCACTGGTCTGCAGCGGGTCTGACCGGGTTGACTGCAGGTACGCCCGGCAAAATTTATGTAAGGCTTTACGTCGGTGACGGCACCACGACCGAGCAGAAAACCACTGACGGAGCCGCGGTCGGCGCAGCCAACGGCTACCAGACCTTTAACGTCACTCCTGGGGCGTAGCCATTATGAACTCACACCTGACATCCATTACATTGGCAGCCCTCCTCTGGGGGGCTGCCGCCCTTTTCCCCGCCGATTCACGGGCCGCATCCTGCTGCGGCGGCGGATCGGCAGCCTCGTTGACTGTGCCCAAGTATGCGGTTGCGGTTGCTGATCTTTCCTTTGATACGGAACTGTATGACGGTTACTGGGACCAGAATGGCAAGCATCGCCCCGACCCTCCGGACTCTGACCTCAAACAGTTCCGGCTGAACGTGGGGCTGGGGTACCGATTTGCCAGGGATTGGCAGACGAGCATCTCCCTCCCGTATGTCTGGAACGACAACAAATATTCCGGGGTTTCCTCCCGGACCGACGGTCTGGGGGATACGACACTCTCCGTCACGTATGAGCTTCTGGACGACAAATCTTCCTGGAACATTTACGAAGCAAAAGACCTGATCCCGGCGGTATCGATCGGCATGTCTCTCCTGCTGCCCACAGGCATCTCGCCATACGACGAACAAAAAAGCAGTTTTGACATTACCGGACGAGGGTTCTATCGCCTGGACGGTACACTTCTCGTGGAAAAAACGATACGCCCCTGGAATGTGTCGCTTGCATTGGCGTACGGAACCTATTTCGACCGTTCGGTCAACAGGGAATACGGCAAGTATGTGGAACCGTACACAAAGGGGCTGGGCGACCGTTTTACCGCATCGGTAGCGGCAGGATACAGCTTCATACTCGGCACCGGGGGTGACACCATTACCACAACCGCATCCTACGCGTACCTGAACGAGGGTAATGCAAGCTACAACGGCACATCCGCCAGCGACAGCGGATTTGAAAAACAGTCGCTGGGGGCAGCCGTTGCCTATTCGAGCACCGACCATAACTGGGGATTACGGTTCGGGTGGAACCACGCCATTCAGCAGAACGGCTGGGGGCAAAATTTCCCTACGACCGATGCCTTTTCAGTGGGGGTGCGCTATGTCTTCCTATAAAACGCTCTGCGGTATCTTGATCCTGGGAGGAGTTCTGGCCTCTGCCGGGTGCGGCGACAACCTGTTCCCGTCAGGGGACGACAAGAGACCGGCCGTTCAGGCGGGAAGCAGTGGTGGCGCCGTCAGTCAGAAAGCGCCCGATTTTGCCGTTTCGGACACAAACGGGACGACCGTGACGCTGGCATCATCTCTGGCCGGCCGCAAGGGGGCGGTTTTTTATTTCACCATGTGGTGTCCGATCTGCGACAGCCATATGAGCAACATGCGATCATCGATCACACCGTTATTTCCCGAGGTGAACTTCTATCTGGTGGATTATGTCTCCGGTTCGGTTTCCGATGCGGCAAGCGCCGCCTCTGCCAATGGCTATGCCGGTGGCGTCTTTACGACGCTGGCCGATGTGAATAACGTTCTTGAAAACAACTTTCAGGGGACCATGGGGACGACGGTCGTTGTTGACAGCACAGGCATAATCAGGATGAACGAAGATTACCGGGACGGCACGAGGCTGCAGGCCACACTGTCCGCACTTCCGTAGCTACCTAAAACCCGGCAAGGAGTGTTTTCATGAAACCGATATATTGTACGATCTGCTTCATCATGCTGGCTCTGCTCAGTATCACGGTCCCGGCCGTTTCCGCCGGCAGCGACATCGATGATTTTCGTTCGTGTTCGCAATGCGGCATGGATCGCAAGGCGTATGGGTACAGCAGAGTGATCGTCACCTACAAGGACGGCCGCACGGCCGGGGTCTGCAGTCTGCACTGCGCCGTAACCGATATTGACGCCGACAAGAAGCGCGATGTGGCTTCAGTGATGGTTGCCGACCGTGACTCCCGGGTGTTGATACATGCTGAAAAAGCGGTCTGGGTCATGGGAGGCAGAAAACGCGGTGTCATGACCCAGCGCGCCAAGTGGGCATTTGCATCACAAGAAGCCGCTCAATCGTTTGTGGATTCAAACGGCGGTCAGATCATCACCTGGGATGCGGCGCTGCAGGCCGCCCGCGAGGATGCGGCGCCATCCGGAATTGACCGGAAGAGGTAACGTATTGCAGCTAACCAGGCGATCAAGGAAGTGTGATTCATGAGGAATAATCATGATACGAGTCAAACGTGTATATGATCAGCATGTTCCGGAAGACGGACTCCGCTTCCTTGTGGATCGGCTCTGGCCGCGCGGCATGAAGAAAGAAAACCTCCAGATGGCTGGATGGCTGAAAGACGCGGCCCCCAGCGATGCATTGCGAC
>JBAVTM010000544.1:0-1877 GCA_049696195.1 Desulfuromonadaceae bacterium
GATCAGGCAGCTGTCCGCTTTCAGATCGACGAAACAGTTGAGCGGCTCCATCGGGGCGTGGGCCAGGTAGGGGAGTTCATACTCGACCTCGAAGCGCTGTTTCGCCTGTGACAGCACCGCCGGTGCGTCCCCGTCCCTTCGGGCCACCAGGCCGGGAGTGGCGGACAAACGCGCATACTCCTCGCGCATGGCCGGCGTTGAAACCGTTGCCCCCGCACCCTCCTCCCAGACGACCTGCAGCAGCTCGCGCCCCTTCAGTGCTGGCCAGTAGCCGTCTGCCACAACCGCCACCCCCGCATCCACCGCCACCACCTGTTTGACCCCCGGAACGGCCAGCGTCTTCGCGGCATCGAAGCTCCTGACCGTGCCGCCGAAGACCGGCGGGCGGGCAATAACGGCGGTCAGCATGCCCGGCTGATGGACGTCGATGCCGAAGATCGCCGTACCGTTGATCTTGGCCGGACTGTCCAGACGGTGGAGCGGCTTGCCGAGCAGGACTTTTGCGCCGGAGTTCAGTTTCGGCTCCTTGGGCACCGGCAGTTTCGCGGCCCCGGCGGCGAGCTTGCCGAAGCTGAGCTGTCTGCCGCCCGGGCCGTGCACGATTCCGTTTTTGGCCCGGCAGGCGGCCGGGTCGACCTTCCACTCCCCCGCAGCCGTAGCGATCAGCATCTCCCTCGCCGCAGCCCCGGCCAGGGAGAGCCGGCTCCACTCGGAACGTACGCTGGTGCTGCCGCCGGTGACCATGATCGGCCCGAACTGGGCATGGTTATACTCCGGAGCAACCGGCGAAGCCTGGAACCGCACCCTCTTCCAGTCGCAGCAGAGTTCCTCGGCGATCAGCATCGGGAGCGAGGTGTAAACCCCCTGCCCCATCTCGGACTTGTTGACGATGACCGTCACGGATTCATCTGTCCCGATCCGCAGAAAGGCATTCGGGGCGAAGACGGCCTCACCGGCCGCAAACGCGTCACACGTGCCAAAAGGGAGGTGGCATGCCAGCAGCAGCCCGCCTCCGGCCAAAGCACTGGTTTTCATGAATTGCCTCCTGCTCATGGTGGATGTCGTGCTCATGGCTTCATCCCCCCTTTCGGCGCAGCTTTGCCGGCGGCGGCATGAATCGCCCGACGGATGCGGCCATAGGTGCCGCAGCGGCAGAGGTTGCCGCTCATCGCGCTGTCGATATCGGCGTCGGTCGGTTTCGGTTTCCTCTCCAGCAAGGCCACGCCGGACATGATCTGCCCCGGCTGGCAGTAGCCGCACTGGGATACCTCCTGTGCCAGCCAGGCCTTCTTGACCGGGTGGTTCTCCGGAATCCCCTCTATAGTAAGCACCCTCTTCCCCTGCACCTCCCCCACCGGAGTAATGCACGAGCGCTGGGGCTTGCCGTCAACATGGACCGTACAGGCGCCGCACAGCCCCTCGCCGCAGCCGAACTTGGAGCCGGTAAGCCCCAGTTTCTCCCGCAACACCCACAACAGCGGCGTGTCCGCGCTGACATCCACCCGTTGTTCCTTGCCGTTGACAGTGAAAACGATCATATCTGTTCCCCTTTCCATAGGATTCGAACTCAATTCGGCACCTATGAAGTATAGCGGGATTTACTGTTTTGTAAAATTGCGGCCGGGGATATTTTATCGGTGTCCCGTCAGTTCATGCAGAAGCGTCTCGAACGAATCTGCTCCGACATTTATGTACAGGTTACCGTCATTAACGGTCACCGACCAGGTTATGGAGCGGTCCAGCCGGGCGGCCAGATTGTTGATGAACGGCTGGTCGAAGCGTAGTACCGTCAGGTTGGATACCCCTTGGAGTTTCGGCAGGTGCTGCTGCTCCCAGACAGGCAATGCCCTGCCGCAGACAATCGCGGCAACCCGTTC
>JBAVTM010000545.1:0-4181 GCA_049696195.1 Desulfuromonadaceae bacterium
TGCCTGGGTTGAATCGGAGACACGCAATTCATTCGTCAGCAGGGTGAGCGATCTGCTGGAAAAGGGTGACGTGCATGAGATCAGGACGGGGATCGATTTCTGGTTTACACCGGAAGGGGTGAAACCGCCCGAGCCCTGGAAGCAGTTCCTCCTGACTCTTTCGGCAGTCTATCCGCTGAGTTTGATCATACCGCGCCTGTTCAGTCCATTGTTCAGTGTCGCACCGTTCATGGGGCAGCCGTACATCAGGGGATTGCTGATTGCTGCCGCCCTTACCGCACTTCTGACCTTCGTGATTATGCCGCGCTACACACGGCTGGTGAAAAAGTGGCTTTATGATGAATCAAAGTGAAGAGTCGATTGGATTTTGCCGCCTGTGTGCCTGCTTATGCGGCATCATCGTCGTTATGCTGATGCTCACTCTGGAGCCGGCGTACGCAGAAAGTGGAACTCACTTCCAGCCTCCTCCCTATCAACTCAACCGTGCCGACGAGGATTACCGCTATCTGCGCGACCCCGCCCGGCGCACCGACTTGTGGGATCCGCTCAAGTACGTGTCTCACGGTGATAATGACTGGTTGTATCTTTCCCTGGGAGGGGAGGCGCGCGAGCGGTTCGAATACTTCAATCATCCCGACTGGGACAAGGACCCACAGGATAACGTCTACTTTCTCCAACGCTATTTCCTGCACGCCGACCTGCATCTGGGTGAGTACGCCCGCATTTTTACCCAGTTTCAAAGCAGTCTGGAGGACGGCCGCACAGGCGGACCCCGCCCGACCGATATGGACGAACTTGACCTGCACCAGGCATTCCTCGACCTGAAGCTCGATCTTTCTACCGACGATTGGCTGACCCTGCGCTCCGGTCGGCAGGAACTGGCCTATGGCAGCCAGCGGATCATCTCGGTGCGGGAAGGGCCGAACGTACGCCAGAGCTTTGACGGTTTCCGGCTCATGTACCGTAGGGGAGAGATGCAGCTAGACGGTTTTGCCACTAAGCCCGCGCTGACAAACCGCCACGTCTTCGATGACGACACGGACAACAGCAAGGCCCTCTGGGGGGCATATGCGGTAATGCCATTTCCGTTTTTTCCCAAGGGCAACCTGGACCTCTTTTATATAGGTCTCTATCGCAGCAAGGCTGGCTTCGTCCAGGGAGCGGCCCGCGAAACACGACACTCGCTGGGAGCAAGACTCTGGCGCACAGCGGCCCCGTTAGACTACAATTTCGAGGCCTTGTATCAGTGGGGAGCGTTCGGCAAGGGCGATATCCGGGCCTGGACGATAGCTTCGGACACCGGCTACAGCTTTGAATTCTTGCCGCTTCGTCCGCGATTCGGACTGCGGGCGGACATCGCCAGCGGTGATGAAGACCCGGACAATCCGGACCTGCAGACCTTCAATCCCCTGTTCCCGAAGGGGGCCTATTTCAGCGAGGCTGGACTGATCGGGCCGGCCAACTTCATCGACCTGAATCCCCGCCTCGACCTTCATATTACCGACCGGGTGACACTTGCCTTTAATTGGGATTTTATATGGCGTGAGAGCACCCGTGACGGGATGTACAACAATGCCGTCGCCCCGCTCCGTAGCGGCAAGGCGAGCAATGCCCGCTACATCGGCAGCATGCCCCAGGCGCAACTGCTCTGGGACATTGACAGGCACGTGTCCTTTGTCGCCGTTTACGGCCATTTCCTTGCCGGACGCTTTCTCAGGGAAAGCGGCCCCGGGGAGGATCTGGATTACCTTGCTGCATGGCTAACCTACAAATTTTGATTACCGTTCGAGTGTGATGACTGAGGATCAGACTAAACTATCTGGCTTCACGGGATGTTTTTCGTTCAGCAGGCATAAAAGTTGAGATATTAACCGGCAGGCGTATTGTGATATAATGCAACTAGCAAAGCGAAGAAAATATGAATCAAAATTTCAGGAAGGAGCATTCATCATGGAACGAAAAAATATACACAGCCTGTTGAACCCTTCCGAGTGCGCGCTGACTCTCATAGATTTTCAGCCGGCGATGTTCTCAGGGGTTCATTCACATGATCGCACCACCATCGTTCAGAATATCCAGATCCTGTCCAAAGCCGCCAAGTTGTTCAAGGTGCCGACGATTCTGTCGACAGTGGCAGCGGATAGTTTCAGTGGTGCCATGATTTCAGAAATAACCGACGTCTTCCCCGGTCAGAAATTGATCGACCGGACGTCCATCAATGCCTGGCTCGACCCGCATTTCAAGGCCGCCATCAAGAAAACCGGGCGAAATAAAATCGTGCTGGCCGGGCTCTGGACAGAGGCCTGTGTGTTATTCCCGACCATTGATCTGCTGCAGGCCGGCTACGAGGTCTACGTCCCCACCGATGCGTGCGGAGACATCACCAAAGAGGCCCATGAACGAGCAGTTCAGCGGATCGTCCAGGCAGGCGCTGTTCCTATTACTTCCCTGCAGTTTCTGTTTGAGTTGCAGCAGGATTGGGCTCGCGGCGAAACCTACCAGGGTTGTATGGACATCCTGAAAGCTCACTCGCCCTATGGCATCGAAGTCCGCTTCGTCAAGGAATTCCTCGGCGGACACGGGGAAGGGACCAAACTGCGCCGGGCGGCTTAGTTGACAGGGGCCCATGTTCGGGTAATGAATCGTTACCCGGAAGGGATAGCAAGCGAATGGCCGGCACTGGTTCTCAGGCCGGCCATTCACGTTTGAGGAGGACACATCATGAACGCAAAAAATTCATCTTTACCTGCCGCCGGGACGATAATCCACAATGGCCGTATCGCCACCATGGATAAAGGCAAGCCTTTCGTGCCGGCCGTTGCAATCGCCGATGGGCGGTTCATCGCCGTGGGGAGCGAACGGGAGATCATGGAGTTTAAATGCGACAAAACGAATATCATCGATGCCAATGGCCGGACCGTCATCCCCGGCCTCAACGACTCCCACATTCATGTCATCCGTGGAGGACTCAACTTCAACATGGAGCTGCGCTGGGACGGCGTCCCGTCGCTGGCAGTGGCGCTGGAGATGCTCCGCGAGCAGGCCCGTCGCACTCCACCTCCCCAGTGGGTTCGGGTCATCGGCGGCTGGACCGAATTCCAGTTTGCCGAACGGCGCATGCCGACCCTGGAAGAGATCAATGCCGTATCGCCGGACACCCCGGTATTTGTCCTGCATTTGTACGACCGGGCGTTTATCAACCGGGCGGCGCTGCGCGCGCTCGGTTATACGAAGGAGACACCCGATCCGCCGGGTGGAGAGATCCAGCGCGATAAGGGAGGCAATCCGACCGGGCTGCTGATCGCCAAACCCAACGCCCTGATTCTCTATGCAAGCCTTGCCAAGGGGCCAAAGCTCGGCTTTGACGACCAGGTCAATTCGACCCGTTACTTCATGCGCGAGTTGAATCGGCTGGGGATCACCAGTTGTATCGACGCCGGTGGCGGGTTCCAAAATTACCCCGACGATTACCGAGTGGTCGAGGAGCTGGCCGGCCGGGACGAACTCACAGTGCGGATCGCCTATAACCTCTTCACCCAGCGCCCCAAGGAGGAGTACAACGATTTTGCCGGCTGGATCGGCATGACCGAACCGGGAAAGGGGAACGACGTTTACAAGATGAACGGTGCCGGTGAAATGCTGGTCT
This sequence comes from Desulfuromonadaceae bacterium, assembly GCA_049696195.1. GTDB lineage: Bacteria > Desulfobacterota > Desulfuromonadia > Geobacterales > Pseudopelobacteraceae > JACRCG01. Next base: position 3,647 of record JBAVTM010000545.1, read on the forward strand.
TTTCTGCCGCCGACTTCGAGGATTTTCTGGAACCGCGGCCCGAACTTCAGCCGGTTCTGGAGGCCGAACTGAAAAAAGTGGTACGCCTACTGGTTGAAAAACGGTGGCCGTTCAGGCTGCACGCAACCTACGATGAATCCATCTCACGTTTCCTGGATGTATTCGAGGATATCAACCGTGACATCCCCTTCAATGGTCTGCGGTGGTTCTTCGATCATGCCGAAACCATATCCGACAGAAGCATGGAGCGGGTACGCCGTCTGGGAGGAGGCATCGCTATCCAGGACCGGATGGCCTTTCAGGGTGAGTACTTTGTAGCCCGCTACGGCGCCGCGGCGGCAAAGCGGTCGCCGCCCATCACAAAAATGCTGACGATGGGTATTCCGGTCGGAGCCGGTACCGACGCTACCCGAGTTTCAAGCTATAATCCATGGGTATCGCTCTCCTGGCTGATTAGCGGCAAAACCGCTGGCGGATTATCTCTCTACGATGAGGACAACCGCCTCGACCGGACAGCAGCCCTGCGTCTCTACAC
>JBAVTM010000546.1:0-6534 GCA_049696195.1 Desulfuromonadaceae bacterium
TCCACTTTTTTTATCTGAATTGCCAGCGGCATAGATTATTTTATTAATACAAAGAAGGCATGTATGAATCATTTTCAGTTCAAGGGCGGCGAACCGTGCTGCGCCCTGAAAGCGGGAGCAGCCCCCCGGAATGTTGTTTATTCCGGGGTTGGTAAAAAGGCGAAAGAGTTGCTTTGCATTTAGAGCAGCTTGGAACTTTTCTCCGCGCTTTCAGTTACGCGCCTGCAGGGAACGGTTCGTTAACGCACATAATCCTGTTTATCAGGGCATATAATTTAAAATACAACTCCACAGGAGGAAAAGGATATGTTTAAAGGAAGTATTGTCGCAATCGTTACGCCATTCAAAAACGGCGCGGTGGACGAGCAGAAACTGCGCGAACTGGTGGATTTTCAGATCGAGAACGGCACCGACGCCATCGTTGCCTGCGGCACCACCGGCGAGTCGTCCACCCTGGACAACGAAGAGCATATGGATGTGATCCGCATCGTCTTCGAACAGGCCAAGGGGCGCGTCCCGGTCATCGCCGGCACCGGCTCCAACTCCACCGCCGAAGCCATCCACCTTACCCGCGAAGCGAAAGATCTGGGCGTGGCCGGCGTGCTGCTGGTGACCCCCTACTACAACAAGCCGACCCAGGAAGGGCTTTATCGCCACTACACCGCCATTGCCGATGCGGTCGATATTCCCCAGATTCTCTATAATGTTCCGGGACGTACCGGCGTTAACATGCTCCCCGAGACGGTGGCCCGTCTGGCCGAACACAAGAACATCGTCGCGATCAAGGAAGCGACCGGCTCCCTGCAGCAGGCCTCCGAAGTCATCGCCCTCTGCGGCGACAAGATCGACGTCTTTTCGGGCGACGATTTCATCACCTTCCCGATGATGGCGTGCGGCGCCGTGGGGATCATCTCGGTGCTGGCCAACATCATGCCGAGGACCGTCGCCGATCTGGTCGATGCGTTTTTTGCCGGCGACCTGAAAAAGGCCCGTCAGCTGCACCTGGATACCCTGAAGATCGGCAACGCCATGTTCATCGAGTCCAACCCGATCCCGGTCAAGACCGCTCTCGGCCTCATGGGCAAATGCTCCGATGAGGTGCGCCTGCCGCTCTGCGAGATGGGCGCGGCGAACAAGGCGAAGCTGGCCGCGATCATGAAAGAGTACAAGCTGATTTGATGACGGGCGCCAGAGCCGGAAGCCAGACGTTCCGTTCCTCCCGGTTCACGGAGGATCGCTTGTGAAAAGGTATTCCGGCCTGGCTGGCCTGCTGGTCGTGCTGCTGCTGATATGCGGCTGCGCCACGGGCGGCGGAGGTTCGTCGACGCTGCGTCGCCTCGACAATGTCGGCCCGCTGCCGCTGAATGCCCGGGTCGGCATGACGGATTTCACCGTCTGCGGCGGGAACTATCTGGACAAGCTGAATCCCGACCAGCGCCAGCAGGACGCGAAGGCGGTCTTCTACCGCGCCTGCACGGAGCTGGGGCATCCGAAGACGTTTTCCGCCAGGATGCGGCTGCGGCTGGAGGAAAAGCACGGCAGGAAACTCGTCCTGGTCAAGGGGGACAAGTCGTTCAAGCCGAAGCCGGTGCTCCGCGATGCGAAAAAGCTGGGGCTGGATTACGTGGTTGCCGGCGACCTGCTCTACCTGGGGGAAGCGGAGGGCAACACCGTCGTTTCGGCGCTGCTGTACCTGATCCGCGTGTCCGACGGAAAGCTGATGGTCGTGGGGCGGGTCAAGAAGGAGGGCGCCATCGGCAAGGTGCTCGATGTCATCGACGACGTCGCCGACGAGCTTTATGCCCGGGCGTATGAAGAATAACTGCAGAAAATATTTCGGGGGATTTCATGATTAAAATAGCTGTGTGCGGGGCTGCCGGGCGTATGGGGCAGCGCATCATCACCTCCATCATCGAAGCCGAAGGAACCGTGTTCAGCGGTGCGCTGGAGCGTCCGGGTCACCCCCAGGTCGGGCAGGACGCCGGTCTTCTGGCCGGTTGCGGCGCCACGGGGGTGCTCATCACCGACAGCCTCAATGCCGTTGTTGCCGGCTGCGATGTGCTGATCGATTTTACCTCTCCCAAGGTGTCCCTCAAGAACCTTGAGGTCTGTGCGCTGCAGGGGAAGTCCATCGTGATCGGTTCCACCGGTTTCACTCCCGAGGAACGGGCCGTGGCGGTCGAACTGGCCAGGGACATCCCGGCGGTGCTGGCCCCCAACATGTCGGTGGGAGTCAACGTCTGCTTCAAGGTGCTGAAAGATGTGGCCAAGACCCTGGGTGACGACTTCGATGTGGAGATCGTCGAGCTGCACCACAACAAGAAAAAAGACTCACCGTCAGGAACCGCAGTGCGGATGGGGGAAGTCGTCGCCGAGGCGCTGGGACGGGACTACAACAAGGTGGCCAATTATCACCGCGAGGGGATCTGCGGCGAGCGGACGAAAGAAGAGATCGGCATGCAGACCGTGCGCGGCGGCGACATCGTCGGCGAGCATACCGTCTACTTCATCGGCATGGGGGAGCGGATCGAGATCTCCCACCGCGCGATGACCCGGGACATGTTCTCGCGCGGCAGCGTTCGCGCCGCCAAGTGGGTCGTCGGCAAGGCACCGGGGCTGTACGACATGCAGGATGTGCTGGGGCTGCGCTGATAGCTTTGTAATATAGGTGCTGAAAGAAGGCCGGTCATTCTACTTTCCAACATACGACGGGTGTACTCTGGTCTATGGAAAACGTGAAACCTTCCATTCGACGCAGCATTACCTTCAGAATGACCATGGCGGTCTGCGCTTTTGTCATCCTGTTTTTGTCGTTTTTGGCAGTAGTGACCCTTGTTTACTTCCGGCATGAACTGAAACGTACGATCTCTGCCCAGCAGAACACCCTGCTGACGGTGATTTCCCAGGATATCGACCAGAAGCTCGGGTCCGCCAGGAAGGCCATCGTAGCCGTCTCAGGCGAAATCACCCCCGACATCGTCAATGACGCGGACGCTGCACAACGGTTTCTGGATCACCGCCCCGGTACCAAGGTCACCTTCGATAACGGATTGTACCTGCTTTCCCGTGACGGGCGGATCATCGCCGAGTCACCCTACCTGACCGGCCGGCGTGGCCGGGACATCTCGTTCCGGGAATTCTACAAAAAAACGGTCAGCACGGGCGAGCCGGTCATCTCGGCCCCCTTCATTTCCACCCATACCCCCGGAGCGCCGGCTGTCATGTTTACCGCCCCGGTTCGGGACAAGGAGGGCACCCTGATCGCCATCGTCGGCGGGGGGGTGAACCTGCTGCAGGATAATTTCCTGGGTAAGCTGTCAAGCACCCGCATTGCCAATAGCGGGTATATCTATCTCTTTGCCAGCGATCGCACCATGATCATCCATCCGGACCGGTCGCGGATCATGACCAGGGATGTGCCGCTGGGGGCCAACAAGCTGTACGACCGGGCCATGTCCGGTTTTAACGGGAGCGAGGAGAACGTCAATTCCAGGGGATTGCGCGCCCTGACCTCCTACCGGCACCTGCAGACGACCGACTGGGTCGTCGGGGCCAACTACCCGTTGAGCGAGGCCTACGAACCGATCCACCGGGCCGTGAAGTACTGCGTCGGGGCGATCCTCGTCAGCGCTTTTCTGACGGTCCTGGTGATCCGCAGGATCATGGGGCGCTATACCGATGCCCTGGTGCATTTTACCCGACACGTCCGGGATATGTCATCCAAGAAGGGGGCCGAGCGGCTCTTCCATCTCGACTCCCACGATGAGATCGGTTTTCTGGCCAAGACCTTCAATGCCATGATCCAGGATCAGGACGTCAAGAGTGAGGAACTGGAGTTCGTCGGCAGTCATGATGCCCTCTCGGGCCTCTACAACCGCGCCTATTTCGACGAGGAGGTGAAGCGCCTCTCCTGCGGGCGGGTCACCCCGATCTCGGTCATAATGGCAGACATCGACGACCTTAAGGTCTGCAACGACAGGTACGGCCACTCGGTGGGCGATGCCCTGATCAAGGCGACCTCCCAGGTTCTGCTGGAAAGTTTCCGCACCGAGGATGCCGTGGCCCGCATCGGCGGCGATGAGTTTGCCGTGCTGCTCCCCGGAGTGGATGCCAGGCACGCAAAGGTTGCGATGAAGCGGGTCAGGGGGACGGCGGAGAAGTATGAGTCGCTGGTTGGAGGCATTCCGATGTCGATCTCGCTGGGGTACGCGACGGTCGAAAATCCCGCCGACCTGCCGGCGGCCATAAAGCATGCCGATCAGCAGATGTATCTGGACAAGCTTTCCCGCAAAGCGGAGAAGGAATCCGAACTGTAATTTTATGGAACACGTGATACCCATACCTATTCGAGGAGGATGTACGAAACAATGGCAAAAATTAACGACAACTACCTGAAACTCAAAGCCGGTTACCTGTTCCCCGAGATCGGCCGCCGTGTGCGTGCCTTTGCCGAAGCCAATCCGGCCGCCAAGGTCATCCGTCTGGGGATCGGCGACGTGACCCGCCCTCTGGCACCGGCCGTATTGAAGGCCTTTCACGCCGCCGTGGACGATCTGGGCACCACCGACCAGTTTGCCGGCTACGGCCCGGAGCAGGGGTACGACTGGCTGATCAACGCGATCATCGAAAAATCCTACAAGCCGCTGGGCGTCTCCTTGAAGACTGAAGAAATGTTCATCTCCGACGGCTCCAAGTGCGACTGCGCCAACATTCTGGATATCTTCGCGCTGGACAACGTCGTCGCCATCGGCGACCCGGTCTACCCGGTCTATAACGATACCAACGTGATGATCGGCCGCACCGGCGAAGCCGACGAAAAGGGGTACTACCAGAACATCGTCTACATGCCGTGCAACGAGGCCAACGGTTTCATCCCGGCCCTGCCGACTCAGAAGGTGGACATCATCTATCTCTGCTTCCCCAACAACCCGACCGGCACCGTGGCCTCCAAGGCCGAGCTGAAGAAATGGGTCGATTATGCTAACGCCAACGATGCCGTGATCTTCTTCGACGCCGCCTACGAGGCATTCATCACCAACCCCGACATCCCGCATTCCATCTACGAGATCGAGGGGGCCAAGAAGTGCGCCATCGAGTTCCGCTCCTTCTCCAAGACAGCCGGCTTCACCGGCGTCCGCTGCGGCCTGGTGGTCGTACCGGAAGAGGTCATGGGCACAACCAGCACGGGCGAGAAGTACAGTTTCAACAAGCTCTGGCTCCGCCGCACCACCACCAAGTTCAACGGCGCTTCCTACCCGGTCCAACGCGCCGCCGCCGCGGTCTACTCCGACGAGGGGTGGAAGCAGACCAAAGAGATCATTGATTATTACATGGAGAATGCCCGCATCATCCGTGAAGGGCTCACGGAAGCAGGCGTGAAGATCTTCGGCGGCGTGGATGCCCCGTATATCTGGCTCAAGACCCCGGGCAACCTGACCAGCTGGGAGTTCTTCGACAAGCTCTTGAACGAATGCAACGTGGTCGGGACGCCGGGGAGCGGTTTCGGCCCGAGCGGGGAAGGGTACTTCCGGTTGTCGGCCTTCGGCCACAGGGAAAACGTCATCGAAGCCGTCGAACGCATCAAGAAAAACCTGAAGTAGGATAGTTGAAGGGCGCCCAATGAGGCGCCCTTTTGTATTTATGAAACAAAATCTTATTTCGCGCAAAGGCGCAAAGTACGCAAAGAAAACCTTTAAGGCTTTGAATTATTATTGACAATTATTGGTTTGGCCTTTCTTTGCGGCCTTTGCGCCTTTGCGCGAGATAGATGGTAAGTTTTAGAGGAGGAATCAATGGCTAGGTCACGGGAAAACGAACTGGCAGAGATTGTAGTCGATGCTTCCTTCCAGATTCATCGCCAAAGGCGCAAAGTACGCAAAGAAAACCTTTAAGGCGTTGAATTGTTTTTGACAATTATTTGTTTGGCCTTCCTTTGCGACCTTTGCTCCTTTGCGCGAGATGGATGGTAAGTTTTAGTGGAGGGGAATCAATGGCTAGGTCACGGGAAAACGAACTGGCAGGGATTGTAGTCGATGCTTCCTTACAGATTCATCGGATTCTTGGTCCCGGTCTGCTGGAATCGGCATACGAGGCAATCCTGGTGCATGAACTTCAGAAGCGGGGTCTTAGCGTCGCTGTTCAGGTTCCCGTGCCGGTGATCTATGAATCGGTCCGTCTGGATGTAGGGTTCCGTGCTGATATCATAGTCGAGGATTCGGTTATTGTCGAACTGAAATCCCTGGAGAAAATTGCTCCCGTTCACAAGAAGCAGCTTACAACATACTTGAAACTTTCAGGAAAGCGGCTGGGTTTGCTCATAAATATCGGAGAAGAGCTGATCAAGGATGGTATAACCAGAATCGTGAATGGAATGCCGGATTGATTGAAAACCGGTTTCGTGCCAAGCGCGTAAAGCATTAAAAAACAATACTTTAATACTTCTCGCGCAAAGGTGCAACGTACGCAAAGAAAACCTTTAAGGCGGTGAATTATTATTGACAGTTATTGGTTTGGCCTTCCTTCGCGGCCTTTGCG
>JBAVTM010000547.1:0-1844 GCA_049696195.1 Desulfuromonadaceae bacterium
TAGTAATCCGGCGTGGTGCCGGGGGCGGTGATCGGTGCTGCCCAGCTTTGGGTAGCTATTGCCACTGCCAGACCCATGAGAATTAATAATCGTTTCCTGTCCATAGTTCCTCCTTTTGAGGGGTTGCTGATATGATGCCCTTGTCATTCCATCTATCCGGTTCGTTACTCTTGCACGTCAGGTGTATATTCAAAAATGAGCGATCTGCCCGTCCAGCATGCTGTAAGGGTTTCAATTACGGCTCATGTCGTGTAGATATTGAGTGTCCGCAATCGGGCTATTAAGCTGCTTTTGCCGTCCTTCAAGCATCAGCCTCGCTCTCGAAGCTCTTGCTGCAGCCCTGACTGCTTTATCGGGCCGGTGTTGACCAATAACAAAGGGGTCTCTGGCACCAGCCGTTTGTGTCGTAACAGGTTTTGTAACCTGTACTGACGGAACTTGTGCTGCTTGTGCTGCCACAGATGCCTGGGCGGGAGCAGGAGACTCGGCCGCCACCGGTACAGGTTTGTTGGTTGGTGCTGCCTGGGCTTTCACAGTTCCGGATTTTTCATCACCGACACACACAACATCGTAGTGATCCGGATATTCGATAACCCGGCAGTCGGTCGCGGCTATGACCATGCCCGGCATCAGAACCATTCCTGCCATTATGAATATTCTCAGGGTTTCCATATTTTATCTCCAAAGCCGTCTAATCCGTTGAAATGCCTTGGGGGGCGGACTCCGGCTCACTTGACAGCAATTAACTCCACTTCAAAGATGAGTGTGGAGTTCGGACCGATGATTCCCTTTCCCTTCTCTCCGTACGCGATCCCGGACGGAACGAAGAGCTGCCACTTCGAGCCTTCCGGCATGAGCTTCAGGGCTTCGGCCCATCCCGGGATAACCCCGCTGACCTTGAACATCGCCGGTTTCCCGGTGCGATAGGAACTGTCGAACTCGGTGCCGTTGACAAGGGTGCCCCGGTAGTTACACTCCACCGTATCCGCATCTGTGGGTTTCCTGCCGTCACCCTCCTTGAGGACTTTGTACTGGAGTCCGCTCGGCAGTGTCACAACTCCCTCCTTCTTCTGGTTCTCCGTCAGGAACGCCTCCCCCTCTTTCTTGTTCTCTTCCGCCGTCTTGGCCATCATCTGCGACCGCTTCTGCCTCACTGCGATCTGATACTGGTCTATGGCTTTACGGAGCTCTTCATCGGGCAAGAGGAGCTTTCCGCCTGAAAGTGCGTCTTTCATACCTCGCGTCACGAGGTCAAGATCGATTTCGATACCCTGTTGTTTGAAGTTGCCGATCATGTTGACGCCGATAGCGTAATTGACCTTGTCCTTTTGTGTCTTGAGGACCGTCGTCTCTTCGGGTATCGCTTGAGCGGCCAGGAGCAGAACTCCCATGATCACCATCAATTTAACTGCCATACCCCCTCCCTTTCGATTAAAACCGGTGCCGGTACTGCCGCGACCGGTGAATTCAGACGGAGCTGCACTCATGCTGACAGCTCTGTTTTGAGTCGCAAGATGTTCTCCCCCCCGGGTCAGCTCTACCTGAGTCAGCCCCGTTGCGATGAGGCTCAGGAAAGACGAGGCAAACAACACGACATTCAGATACGATATCGAATTGCCGGAAGTCAGGGAGAGTGCAACCACGCCGAATAGTGCAGTAAATGACCAGAAGAGGAGCGTCACGTATACGGGTGAAATGTTTTTTTCCATGATGAGGAAATGCAGGTGGAGGTTGTCCCCACGGAACGGATTTATCCCGTTCATGATTCTCACCGTGAGTACCCGGAGCGTATCGAATATGGGAAGGAGAAGGACCAGCACCGGAAACATCGAATCCACCGAAGT
>JBAVTM010000548.1:0-2881 GCA_049696195.1 Desulfuromonadaceae bacterium
TGCGCATTATGCGCCTGAATCACGGCGAGGCGACACAGGAGATGTTCGCCTCCCTTGTTCATCCGGATGACCTTGAAAACGTCATGCGCCATCTCCGGCGCGGCATAGAGCTGGGCAGCAACTATATGATTGAGCACCGCCTGCTGCTTCGGGACGGCACGGTAAAATGGGTCAACACGATCGTCGAACCGTCGGTCAACCTTGCCAAACAGGTCGTACGGCTGTACGGCACGACCCAGGACATCACCGAACGCAAGCAGGACGAAGTCAGACTGCGAAACAAAACAAACGAGCTGCAGGCGATCTTTGATGCGGTCAACGAAGGCGTCATCGTCTTTGACCATAACGGCTCGATTCAGCATCTCAATCATAACTGTCCGCAGTTTTTCCCGGCGGAGGTTCTTGCCGGAGGGGGGTGCCGGGAGGTGTTCCATCCGGATGTCGCCTTCTCCCCGCATAATTGCCCCGTTGAACTGGCTCTGCATGGCGAACGGGTGGAAACGTCAATGGTTTCCGTACAGGAAGGGAGCAACCCCCGATACATCGACATCACCGCTAACCCAATACAGGATGAATTGGGAGAGAAGACCCGGGCGCTCGTTTTTTTGAGGGACGTGACGCTGAAAAGACTCCATGAAATGCAGCTGATCCAAACCGAAAAAATGTCGAGTATCGGGGTGCTGGCCACCGGGATTGCCCATGAGATCAACAATCCGCTCACCTCGGTAGCCGGCTATGCGGAAGCGCTCCTGCGCCGCTTTCGCGACGAGCCCGGGCTGGGCAAGGATATCAGGCTTGATGACTTCCCGAAATATCTTGAGGTCATCGTTCGGGAGGCGTACCACTGCAAGGGGATTATAGGCAGCCTGCTCAACTTTGGCAGAAAATCCGACGGCCTGCTCGGCACGGTGAATCTCAACGGGCTCCTGTCGGAAATTCTCGAGCTGCTGAAGCACCAGCCGAATTATCGCGAGATGGAAGTGGTGGCCAGGATGAATGATACCATTCCGACCATCCTTGGTGACTCATCCGGTCTTCGTCAGGTTTTCATGAACCTGGTGATAAACGCCTGCCATGCGATCAAGGATGGTGGACGGGTCGAGATATCAACGTCCTACTCCGTTAAAGATCAGGCCGTTTATGTTCAGGTTAGTGATACGGGCTGCGGGATCGCCCATGAAGTCATCGACCGGATCTGGGACCCGTTTTTCACGACCAAAGAAGTTGGCAAGGGGGTCGGCCTCGGACTGGCGCTTTCATACAATATTGTCAAGCGTCATGGCGGCGAAATCAGCGTAAAGAGCGCCGTTGGCAAAGGCTCGCAATTTACGGTGAGACTGCCTGTCAGCGTGGAGTGATGACAATGTCCGACTACCCTGACCTCATCAACATTCCATTTAACAACACGTTCATAAAGGGTCTGTTTGTGCCGGGCGACCCGCATTACTCGTCGAGCCTTCCTGAACCTGGATACTGGGTCATCATTCAGGACAACACGTTGATTTTGCAATCAGGAGAAACCATACCGACCCTCCCCTACGGGGAACTTCCCGACTGGCTTGCAGCGCCCTCTGCTCCGCTCACCATCGGCTTGTGGCGCGGTCGCCCGCTGCGCATCTTCACGGCAGCTATAAAGGATACTATCCAACCGCCGTTTATAGCCGAGGCGCTCAATGCCGTGGTACAGACCATGGACAATGCCACACTCGGTATCGGCGGACTTGCCCGGCAGATTCTTCATTGGGAGCATCAGAGTCGCTTCTGTTCCCTGTGCGGCAGCAGAACCATGCCGCTCCTTCGTGAATGGGGCAGAATCTGCTCTGCCTGTAATGCCAAGCAGTTCCCGCGAATTTCCCCCTGCGCAATAGTCCTGGTCAGGCGGGATGATGACGTGCTGCTGGTCAGGAACGCGGCGTGGCCGGTCGGCAGATACAGTCTGGCGGCCGGATTTGTCAATATAGGAGAGTCGCTGGAGGATTGCGCGGCCCGCGAGGTCAAGGAAGAAACCGGCATCGATATTACCAAAATCACCTACGTGGGCAGCCAGAGCTGGCCCTTCCCTTCCCAACTGATGGCAGGTTTTGTCGCAGAATATGCCGGCGGTGAACTTGTCGTCGACCATCATGAGCTTGAAGACGCCCGCTGGTTCCCGGTCTCGGCTCTCCCGACGCTCCCGCCGACACGCAGTATCGCCCGCAGGATTATCGACACGTTCTGTCGTTGATGCTATGTGCTGTCGTATAAAAGGAAACGGGGGAAATATGATGTCCGGTAATCATCTGCTGCAAGGGGTGGTGGTAGGTTGTCTGGTCCGCAACGCCAAGGGCGAAGTCCTGCTGATTCGGCATCACACGCGGGGATGGGAGATCCCGCAGGGGCGGGTTGAAGAGGGGGAAGATCTGGTTCATGCACTGCACCGCGAGGTGCGTGAGGAAACCGGTGTCGAGATCGAGATGGGGCCGCTGGCTGCGGTCTGGTCAAAGCTCTCGCCTCCGCCAGCGTTGATATTCACCTTTCTGGGGCGCTACGCAAGCGGAGCTCTGGCGCCCACCGGAGACAGCGTCGAGGCCGTATGGGTAACGGAAACCGAGGCACGTGGCAAAGTCGAGAGCCCGGTCATGAAGGACCGGCTCACGGCGCTGCTGGAGTATCACGGCGATCCGGTGTACCGGGCCTACACAACCAGGCCGTATCATCTGCAGGTCGAACGGGAACTGGACGGGTGGCCTCCGGATCGAGCGCTGCCTGAGTGAGAAATTTTGGGCGGCGAATGCGTTATGTGTTTCATTATCCAGGAAAATACTTCAGGTTCACCCGTTATCGATTCCGCTCAACAGGCCCACCGTCTCATCCTTGAGCGCCACCCCGGAAATTCCCCGCC
>JBAVTM010000549.1:0-2444 GCA_049696195.1 Desulfuromonadaceae bacterium
CCACATGGTCTTTGCCCTTTCGTTCGACCTTATGCTTTTTATCCATGTGTACGTCAAGTTTATCAGGGAATGGATCAAGACCGGCTTTAAGCTGTTCAGGAACTACCAGGACACGAAGACCTTTGTCTATATGAAAAATAAATACCAATAACGCGGTACTGTTACCAAAACGAGGATACATTATGTTCAATAAACTGGTTTCCGCCGGCAACAAGGGGAAGGGTGTCAGTTGCGATTGCCATGTTTCGCTGGAACTGCTGGAAACGGGCGGGATTAAGCTGTCCCTTGACAGCAAGGTCGGATCTCTTTATGGCGACAGGATAGAATCACTCTGCCGGGATATGCTCCGCCATTTCGGGATTGAGCATGCGACGATTATGGTTGAAGATTCCGGCGCATATGATTTTGTCATTTCCGCGCGAGTCGAAGCCTGTGTGCGCCAGTTGGCACGGGTTGACAAGGCGTATCTGCCGGAACTGATCCCCGAAAACATGTATGCTTCACGTCCGGACAAGATGCGCTTTTCGCGGCTCTATATCCCGGGCAATTCTCCGAAAATGATGATTAATGGCGGAATTTACGGGGCTCACGGAATTATCCTTGATCTGGAAGATGCCGTCGCGCCGCAAAAGAAGGATGAAGCTCGATTGCTGGTACGAAATGCACTGCGGCACGTTGATTTTTACGGGGCCGAGCGGATGGTGCGCATCAATCAGCTGCCACGGGGTTTAGAGGACCTGGAGGAAATAGTCCCTCACAATGTGCATGTCATATTGTTGCCGAAATGTGAATCAAAAGAGCAGATTCTCGAAGTAAACGAAAAGATTCAGGCCATTCAGCGCCAGTACGGACTGGATGGTGAAATTTACCTGATGCCGATTATCGAAAGTGCGCTGGGGGTAATCAAGGCCTATGAGATTGCCACTGCGGCGGACAACGTTGTGGCCGTTGCCCTGGGACTTGAGGACTACTGCGCCGATCTCGGGGTGCCGCGTACGGCTGAAGGCGCCGAATCGCTGTATGCGAAAAGTCATGTAGTCAATGCCTGCCGGGCGGCCGGGGTTCAGGCGATTGATTCGGTGTTTTCTGATTTTCAGGATGAAGAGGGGTTGCGTAGGACGGTCCTTCACTCAAAGTCACTCGGCTATGAGGGGATCGGCTGCATTCACCCCAACCAGATCAAGCCGGTCCATGAAAGCTTCGCCCCGCTTGATGCTGAAATCGGCAAGGCCAAAGAGATCGCACTTGTCTTTGAACGGGCTGAGAAGCAGGGACTCGGCGTTGTCTCCCTGGGTTCTAAAATGATTGATCCGCCCGTTGTAAAGCGTGCAGTGCAACTGATCGACCGGGCAATTGCCCTGGGGAAGATTCCCCGGAACTGGAGGCCAGAAGGTGAATGAAGACAGCCTGGTAAAAAATGCCATAGGGCGCGACGTGCCGACAACAGTAAACAACGTTCCGGCGGTGCCTTTCAAGGGTGTTGGTAAACATCGTCCCGCTGGACGAAAATACAGCACCATCATTCCAACCTGTGCGGACTATCCCCAGGACGGGAACAAACTGGTGCCATCACTGAAAGAGGCCCTGGTCCGGTCAGGGTTGCGAGATGGCGTGACAATTTCGACCCATCACCATTTTCGCGATGGCGACCTTATTGCGAATCAAATTTTCGAGATTGCAGCGGAGCTTGGGATAAAAGACCTTGTGTGGGCCCCTTCAGCATCCTTCCCCTGTCATACGCCGATCATCCAGCATCTTCAAAGCGGCGTTGTGCACCATATCGAAGGGAGCATGAATGGCGCCCTCGGGCGTTACTGCTCCGAAGGGAAGATGGCAGGCATGGGCGTGCTGCGTTCCCATGGTGGGCGGTATCAGGCAATCCAGGATGGAGAACTTCACATTGATATCGCAGTGATTGCCGCCCCGGCCGCCGATGCCTTTGGCAATGCCAATGGCCTGTATGGGGAAACGGCATGCGGGTCGCTCGGCTTTGCCCTGGCCGATTCGGAATACGCCGACAAGGTCATCGTGGTTACCGATAACCTGCGACCATTTCCGTGCGTTCCCTGGCAGATCCAGGGGAACTACGTCGATTACACGGTGGTGGTTGACAAGGTCGGTATCCCTGAAAAAATTATCTCCGGAACGACCCAGATCACCCGCAGTCCCGACAGGCTGCTGTTGGCCGAAATGACCGCCCGGTTTTGTGAAGAGGCCGGACTGATCCGCGAGGGTTTTTCATTCCAGGCCGGCGCCGGCGGGACCTCTCTGGCGATCGGCATTTATTTTGCCGAAATACTGAAGAAGAATGGATTCAAGAGCCGTTTCGCCCGCGGCGGCAGCAACAAATTCCTGGTCGAAATGCTGGAACAGGAGCTGACCGAGTATATCCTCGATGGCCAGACCTTTGACCTCGAGGGGGTGAGGTCGCTTCGGGAGAATAT